>JAGWBT010000013.1:58272-64758 GCA_021295755.1 Candidatus Poribacteria bacterium | reverse complement strand
ACATTCAGGAAGCCAATAATGCCCAAGACTGCGGAATAAACCCGTTTTTTTTCTTCCGCTAGGGCAGACCTCAGAATAAGGTAACCGATATATGTCAGCCAAAGTATCAACGCGCTTGTTAGTCTCGGTTCCCAATTCCACCAAGTATTCCAAGCAAATCTCGCCCAGATAGGTCCTGTAGTAAACACGACTATCCCAAAAACGATTCCTATTTCTGTTGAAACAAGCGCAATCGTATCATACTTGTCTAGGCGCTTGATTAGATAGAGTATGCTGGAGATGCAGGTCACGCCGAAGGCGAGAAATAAGGTAAACGCTGAAGAAATATGAAAGTAAAAAATCTTCTGCACTTCTAGCATCGTCATCTCAATCTCGGCGAAGCTGAAGACGAAGTAGATAGCAACAAATAGGAAGATTGCTGCGAGTACCCCAACTAGTTGAGTGCGTGTCATGTTTCCTCCCTTTTTAGGAATGGGATTAGCGGGGTAGCTTAACCCTCAACAACAACTTCAAAGAGGAGATATGAGCTTGCTAGGAATACGAGACTGTAAACAACCAAAACTGAAATCCAGAAGTTTCCTCCAAGCCCACCGGTTGTCAGCAGAGAAACGGTGCATTTCGCTCCCGCCATAATCACCGGAAAGGTCAGCGGCAGTAAGATGACGGAGAGGAGACTTTCCTTTCCGTGCGTATGGGCAGAGATACCCGATACGATGACACCGACCGCACAGAAGCCGAGCGTTCCAATGGCAAGCACGCCGATAAGTTTGAGCAGCAGCCAAGGGAGTTGTTCTTGTAACGCGACAGGTAACACAGTGATCACATCTAGGAATTGAAGGGTGATCGGTGTGACAACAACCTCCAGCAGTATGAGAAAAACAAAGATACTGACAACCTTTGAGAGGTAAAGGTAACTCGCATCTATCCCTGTCAACCTTAGTCCGTGCAGGGCGCCGTTTGCGCGCTCAATATCGAAAGACCTATTCAGGGTGATGGTGCCCGCAAACAGGAATGTCGCCCATAACACACTGGCAGCCAGTTTTCCTCGTTCCTCCAATTTTTCGGGAAAAATCGGTCCAAATGCGAAGCAGAAAATCAGCACGACTAACACGCTGAACACAACGATTAAAGCCAGCATGTCCTTTGTACGAAATTGGAGTGCGAGATCCTTGTGAATCAACCAACCGATTTGGCGAAATGCTTCCATTGATTAAATTATTTCCTACCTGTCTATCTTTTTAATCGATTCTCATACTCACGAGACAACGCTTCCAATCCAATATCTGTCTTTTCAGCAACTGTCTCAATTTGACCGTTCAACAGAAAATGGAAACGGGAGCCGGTGTGGTAGCCCAATTCCGTATTGTGCGTTGTGAGGACAATTCCTTTACCCCGAGCGCGTTCCTGATCGATCCGTTTTAACACAAGTTGCTGCGCAGCGAGGTCAAGCCCCGAAAACGGTTCGTCGAAGAGCAGCACTGTCGGATCATGGATCAGTGCCTTGGCAATCATGAATCGCTGAGTCATGCCGCGTGAGAAGATCTTGACAGGTTCGTGTGCATAAGGGGTCAGTTGGACCTCGTCGAGAAGATCTGCGATGCGTTGATCTAACCGATCAAGCCTGTAGAGTCGTCCGAAAAACTTCAGGTTCTCATAAGGGCTAAGTTCAAGATAAGCGAGCGGTTCATGAACGACCAACCCCAATGATGGGCGGACGCGCAACGTTTCCGTAAGGGCATCGATCCCTCCAATTTGAAGTGCACCGGACGTTGGTTTAATCAATGTCGAAAGGATCTGAATTAGTGTCGTTTTTCCTGCTCCGTTTGGTCCAAAAATCGTAACAACTTCACCGGGTTGGACGTTGAGGTCGAGTCCGTTCAACACTACTCGATGCCCGAAGCGTTTCATGATTTGGGAGGCTTGAAGGAGCATGATTAGTAGAAAATTGCGGTGAGAGGATTTGAAATTTGCTTCAATAGAGATTCATCTTTAGGATCACGTTTCCTCCCTATTAATGCGCGCCAAAACGGCAGCAAGCCGATCCGCCTGCTCTTTCCGTAACCGCTTATAAACCCGATCGGAGATTTCACGTTTTTCATGCAATTCTTCTAAACGAGTAATCATTTCAAGCCGGGCAACCCGCGTCCGCTCAAGATCGGCGGCATCTGATTTGCCAAGCCAACTTGCATCGGGTGCCGCTTGGGGCTTCTGAGAGTCTTCGGATGGCTTCGATGTAGGAGGTCGGATTTTGAAAATCGCCGCAACTAAAAAACCGCCTGCGAGTGCCGCGGAGATCGCGATCAGCGCAATCATCTTTGGGTCGGACGGTTTTCCAGCTGTTTCACTTCTACCACTTTGAGATGGAGGCGCGGCGGATGTAACTCTGAAGCGCAGGTCTACGGTTTGGTTCGTTGATAGCGGCTTCGCCGGATCCGTCGCATAGATGGTATACACTAGTCCGTGAATTTCTTCCCGACGACCTGCCCCCAATATTCTCGATTGTGGTCCCAACGGCATTCCGTCTGAGATGAATACATAGAATTGGGCGGTATCAAATGTCGGTTTTCGAGAGAGGTCTAAATCCGAATTAACAACGTGCATCAAATAGGAGTATCCGACTTGATGCGTTCCCGGTGCTAGCGGTTGGCTTGCAATTAATCGGTTTGCGTTTAACCCAAGTTCTTGTTTGAAGGTCTGGTCAAGTTGAAGGTCTTCGTGTCCATTTGGCAGGTTGAAATTCATACCTGCGGGTTGATTGTCTATTGATGCCTGAAAAGCCAATTCGCCGGTATTTTCGATTTGAATGAGTTCCAGTATGGACACCGCCCCATCAGGGGCGTGGTCGGCTGGAGGTGGCCGAATGATGAGCGTATGCTGTCGAATTTTGACCTGCGATGGATCATCCGTAAACGCCCCAATCTCAATATTGACCGTGATGTTAGGCAGCCACTCCGACAGAACGAGATCCTGTTCGATATAGTCCTTACCTTCATAACTGGTCGAGACAGTATAATGCACATCGAAAGCGGTTGAGAGATTGTCGAAGATATAAGTCCCGTTATCATCTGTCACCGTCTCACGTTGCTGGACCTCCTCACTTTCTCGGTGAATCTGTAGAATCACTAACTGTTGAGAAAGCAGTTGATTTTCCTTCTTATCTATGACTTGTCCTTCAATTTTGCCGATGTCCCCTTGTCCGACGGCGAAGGGTAGACAGATTAAAGCCGTGAATATATAGAATGAAACGTGAAACGTGAAACGTAAAAGCATCCACGAATCTTCGCGAATCATCGCCAATTTTTTTCTAGTTCGCTTGGGACTGTGTGATTCGGGGAGTCTTTCGTTTCCTAGTTTGCCGGCTTTGCGATAGTTGTGCATATTTTAACTCCGTGAACCCTTTTTTTGTTTATATTTTTCGATTTCTTCTTCCACAGACGCCATACCGGCTGTTTCGATCTGCGTCAACACCGCTGCGGTTTCTTGCAACAGTTGTCCTCGTAGTGCTTGATAATCTGCTTGGGATAGCTTCCCTGTTTCGTAGTCTTCTTCAAGATCCACAAGTGCTGAATAGCTGCGTTCACGCTCAAGATACAACGTTTGCATTCGGGTTTCAACTGCGTCCATTTCTGGGGACAGACGCGGTTTCGACCACAGCGGCAAGCCCAAATAAACCAACAGGGGGAGTCCAAGTAGTAAAATCCATAGAAACACAAGAAACATAAGCTACACTCCTAACCTAATGGTTACCTCTGTCGTTTGTGACGCTCCAGTTCTTCCTCAATTTGCTCGTATTGGTCCGCCGATGCTGATTGCTGTGGTGCTGTTGGAGCAGATGATTTCGCTAGTACTGCCTTACGTTTTGACCTAAGCACAAGAAAGACAATAACGCCGACCAGCACGATGATGACGGCAGGCATGGCATAAGCGACGATATTGAATCCTTTGGCAGGCATGAGTGCTGAATATTGCGTGCCGTACCTTGCAAGATAATCATCCCGAATCTGTTGAACCGTTCCCCCAGCACTGAGGCGGTTGCGAAAATCCGTTTCAATCTGTTGAGCAACGCCACAGACGCAATGCCTAATTGTTTCTCGCACGCAGCCACAGTAACAGTATACACTGGTCATCAGTTGATCTAAGTTTGCTTCAAGCGATGGGGCGGTTGTGGATGCCTGCTCTTGAGCATCTGCCACCGGAATTAAGCAGCCGAAGGACATTAAAATTAAGAAAACAGTGCGACAACTTTTCATTTTAAGCACCACCTTTGACGTGCTTCTCACAGATTGCGACCAGTCCACCAATCATCATGATGGCAACCCCAAGCCAGACAACATTGATAAGCGGATTATGATAAACTTGAACAGAAACGATTCCACCGGACTGCACATGGGCGGGTACGTTTTCGGGAAGGGGACCTAATGCGATATAGAGATCATTTAATCCCATATGACGGATGGCTGACTCGATGGTATCCTGTTCGCCTTGACCGGCTTTGTGATAAAATCCGCGCGCCGGACGCATTGTTCCCATCGGTTTTCCACCTTTTTCAATAGCGAATACAACGCCACCGAGCGAAAAGTTAGGATGTTCCTCCTGAAACGCATCCTGTATCGTGAGTCTGTAGTCGCCGACCTCCATTGATTCCCCGAGGTGCAGCCCCTTCGATTCCAAGAGATAATAGCCCTTAGACCCCAGAATCCCAATATATAAGACCACAATGCCGATATGGACGATGTAACCGCCGTATCGACGTTTGTTGCGTTGAATGAGTTGAATGAGTCCATCAAAGAATGAGGTTTCTTGACGCCTAGCTCGTAATTTTGATCCGCGATAGAATTCGTCACAGATGGCTACGAGGGCAAAAACACCGGCGAATACGCATAGTGCGGAGTAAATTGCCCCAGTATGTCCTTTCAGAGCGAGGTACACCCATGCGAGTATGCCGCCAACTAGTCCGAAAACAATCGGTTTAGCGAACATCCGTTTAAAGTTGCTCGGTGTCAACTTTTTCCATGAAATAATTGGCCCGACCCCTGTGAGCAATAGGAGTAGTAGTCCGGGGATAATGACCACCTGATTGAAAAATGCCTCTGGGACCGCGGCTTTTTCACCGGTGACCTGTTCTGTGATAATGGGCCACAGCGTTCCCCAGAGGATAATCAGTGTCAAGCCGACAAGCATCCAGTTGTTTAGGAGGAACGAACTTTCACGAGAAAGGAGAGATTCAAGACGATTGGGACTTTTCAGGTCGTTCCAGCGATAAGCAATAAGCCCAATGACACCGAGTGTGGAGAGGAAAATGAACCCTAGGAAGTAGCCCCCAATGTCGGATTGCGCAAATGCGTGTACAGAGGTAATTATACCGCTACGGGTGATGAAGGTGCCCAAGAGCGTAAACTCAAACGCAAGCGTAATCAAGACGATATTCCAGAGTTTGAGCATGTTCCGCTTCTCTTGGATCATCACTGAATGGAGATAGGCGGTGCCGAGCAACCACGGCATGAAAGAAGCGTTTTCGACGGGATCCCATGCCCAATAGCCACCCCATCCGAGTTCACGATATGCCCAATTTCCCCCAAGCGTGATGCCAACGGTCAACACCAGCCAAGATGCCATCATCCATCGCCGTGATCTGCTAATCCACTCGCTGCCGATCTTACCAGCAGCGAGAGCACCGACAGCAAAGGCAAACGGCACGGTCAGGCTGACGAAGCCGACATAAAGCGATGGGGGATGAAAAGCCATGCTAGGTGTTTGCAGCAGCGGATTCATTCCCGCACCGTCGCGAGCAACCACACCATTTGGTAAACGTTCTAAGGGATTGTAGACGCCTTCGACCAGTCCCGTCACGAGAATGATAAAAAAGAGTTGTACTATCGAGATAGGGATGAGGGCATAGTCAGCCAAGTAATCGGTTGCACGTCGGTTTGTCCATACAACCAATGCGCCGAAAAGTGTCACAAGCCAAAGCCAAAACAGGAGCGAACCGGACATCCGTCCCCACAACGCAGTGACTTTGTACAACAGAGGTTGATCATAGCTGGAGACTTCGACAACATATTTTATCGAGAAGTCGTTGGTTACAAAACCGTAGATTAATGCGCCTGTTGCAAGCGTTATTAAAGCAAAGGTCCCGACAACCCCATTTCGGCCGCTGATAACTGCGTTGTAATTGTTATGACGTAATCCCATCCAGAGCATCGTCAATGCCCATAGACAGGAAAAAACCGAAAGCCATATTGCTGCCTGTCCCAATTCTGCCATAACGCGTGTCTTTCCTTCTGAGGCTTAATAATTGTTTGTATCGGTTCCGCCGGTCTGCGCTGTCATTCCTTCGGCTGCTTCATATTTGGACGCACACTTCGTTTGGAGTTTGGAGGCAACGATAAGATTTTCGGCTGCGTTATACTTCCCTTGAATAAAGACATTTCCGCCATCTTTGAAATTATCGGGTCTGAGCCTATTTGCATAGAGGACATTGACGCT
>JAGWBT010000013.1:56050-58173 GCA_021295755.1 Candidatus Poribacteria bacterium | reverse complement strand
GCATCGGGCGCGAAGTGTCGCATGCTTGTGTTCTTCACCCCCGCAACAACGAGGAACGTCATTGCAGCCGCTAAGATGAGACTCGCAATGATGATTTTGACTCTTTTTCGATTCATATTCATTTTTCCTTTCCTGTATAGAACTTAACAATCTCTTCCGCGAGTGATTCTACAGATGCTTGTTTGGCAACTATGTCTACCGTCAATCTATGCGCTTCCACGGTTGCTTCAGTTGACGGTCCTATGACGGCAATGTGAACTTGGTCGAGCAAGGCAGTGGACGGAGGTGAACCGAACATCTCAAGAAAGTTAGTAACAGTTGATGAACTTGTAAATGTCACCATGTCGATGCGCCCGTTATGCAGATCCGCTTCGAGTGCCTCACGTCCCTCTGCACCGGCTTTGACGGTCTCATAAATCGGAATAGTGTCGACAATCGCGCCTCTATCTCGTAAACCGTTGGGTAAATCATCCGCAGCGATCGAAGCGCGTGGCAGCAGAATCTTTTGCCCATCCACACCTTCTAATTCTGCCGCAAGGACCGTACCGCGATATTGCGATGGGACATAATCCGCACGAATCCCGATCTGATCCAATGTGGCTACGGTTTTCTGTCCAACTGCACAGATACGAGCGTCTCCGAGTGATCTGGCGTCTTTGCCATTTTCCCGTAGGTGGCGATAGAAATATTCCACAGCGTTGACGCTGGTAAAAATGACCCAATTGTACGTCGAAAGTTGAGCGATTGCCCTGTCCAATGCAGCGTTATCGGGAATCGGCTCGGTTTCAATCGTCGGGAATTGGATAACTTCGGCACCATAAGATTCAAGGCATTCCGCGAAGCCACTCGCTTGCGCCCGAGCGCGGGTGACGATAACCCGACGACCAAAGAGCGGCTTTTGATCAAACCAGTTCAATTGTTCGCGCAAAGCATTGACGTCACCGACGACGATTGCCGCCGGATTGCGGAAATTAACAGTCTCTGCCTTTTCAGCGATGTCTGTAAGAGTTCCTTCAAGTGTTTTTTGCTGCGGTGTTGTTCCCCAATGAATGAGAGAAATCGGTGTCTCAGGTGAACGTCCATGTTGAATCAGACGCGCCACAATCTCGTGTAAATGCCCGACTCCCATAAGAATAACCAGTGTATCCACACCTGTAGCGAGCTGCTCCCAACGGATTGCCGAATCCGCTTGCAACGCTGCCGAATGCCCTGTGATAAATGCGACGGAGGACGAATAACTCCGATGCGTTAGAGGGATACCTGCATACGCCGGCGCAGCGATTGCTGAGGTAATACCGGGCACGACTTCAAAATCAATACCCGCCTCCACAAGCGTCAGTGCCTCTTCTCCACCTCTCCCGAATATAAACGGATCACCGCCTTTGAGCCGGACAACCGTCTTGCCTGCCCTCGCGTGCCGAATCATTAGATCATCGATTTCGGCTTGGCGTTGCTCCTGCTCGCCTATCATTTTTCCGCCATAGATTTTTTTAGTATGTGCAGGACAGTGTTCAAGTAATTTGACGTTAATAAGCAGGTCATAGATTACGACATCTGCGCGTTGGAGGCATTCAATTCCTTTGAGTGTAATTAGTTTCGGATCGCCCGGTCCTGCTCCAACAAGGTACACTTTACCATTCATGGCAGTCATGATTCACGCTTTACGTTCCACTTTGAAGTTTATGTGCACCATTCTGAATCAACTTCGTTGCAAGGTTGACCGCTAACTCTTGGGCACACGCTGAACTGCTCGATAGCCTCTCAAGAAGGCGATGTTTTCCGTCAGGGCTGCAAACAGTAGCAATCAGATGAAGTCTATCGTCCTCCAACCGTGCGTTTACGCCAATCGGAACTTGACATCCACCGCCCAATTCTTGCAACACAACCCTCTCCGCGAGCACTTCAGTTTCGCTATGCCTATCGTTAATTGCCTCCAACAACGTCTCGATTTCAAGGTCATCTTCGCGGGTTTCTACCCCCAACGCCCCTTGCCCGGCAGCGGGGACCATCCGATCTGCCTCAAAATACTCCGTAATAATTTCTTCACCAATCAACCGTTTAATTCCCGCAGCGGCAAGAATAACTCCATCAAGGTCTGTTTCATGCAGCTTGCGAAGGCGCGT
>JAGWBT010000013.1:5022-55959 GCA_021295755.1 Candidatus Poribacteria bacterium | reverse complement strand
CCAGACTGCGTGACCAGCACATCGCGAGGGTCTTCGCGCACGGGGATAGCGGCGATACAGAGCCCGTCAGGCAGATCTGTCGGCAGATCTTTCATGCTGTGGACAGCGAGATCAATTGTGCCGTCCAAAAGCGCAATTTCAATCTCCTTCGTAAAAACTCCTTTACCGAGTCCGACGAGAGAGCGGTCTGTAATTCTATCCCCCGTCGTCTTGATGATTTTGAGTTCAATCGAGCGGTTGGGAAAGTGATCATTCAGACGCTTCCTCACATATTCTGCCTGCCAGAGAGCAAGTTGGCTGCCGCGTGTGCCGATGGTGATAGTTTGTTTCATATGGACTCGTTAATCTCGAAACCGATAAAGCAATTCAAGCGACACTATTCAGCTCTCAATTTTTCAAGTTCAGATTCCAAACGTTCTATCCGTCCTTGGAGGCGAGCAGTCAAAGCATAAGCTAACATGCCAAAGAGAAAGCCAGTCATTCCAAGTGCCATTCCGATAATTCCGAATGTCTCCATTGTAGGTTCCTTGATCAGGTTTGTATAACATCAGCTACAATCTTTATTCGTTTGTATCAGCGTTTGCGACTCGTCGAAGTGGATTCCAGCGAATTTCCCAATGGTTTAGCCTGCCCCGGCCGACTCATGTAGAAACCGTAATTGCTTCGTTTCAGTTTCCAATCGGCGGAGGGCACTGTGATAATAGGATTCGTTAATCTCGAAACCGATAAACCTTCGGTTCAAGTTACGACATGCAATTGCAGTCGTTCCACTTCCAATAAAGGGATCTAGCACAATCTGATTATCAAGCGTCGTGAGTCTAATAAGGTATTCCATTAGAGCAACAGGTTTCTGTGCTTCATGTACTCGTGTTTCGTTGGGGCGAAAGTCAATCTCTAACACATTGGTAGGACTTTTGCCATTGATTAAACATTCGGCGATATTCATCCCTCCAACTTCGTTTTCAATGATATTGTCAGTAATTGTGTGGTCATACGGCTTAAACAACCATGCAATCGGTTCGTAGATCGGTGCTAAATTGCCTATCCGCCACCCCTTCCACTTTTCTGATAACTTTTCTTCTCCCCTTCTATTCAGGACGATTTCCAAACGTTGACTCCGATGGTGAGCAGAATCCTTTTTCCAAATAAGAACGTCACGAAGCAGAAAACCAGCATCCTCAAGCGCAATAATTGCTCTGTGGATGGTTCGACGTGCACCGAACACGAATAAGCTTGCCCCTTTTTTCATGACGGGGTAAACGAGTTGCGCCCACTGATCGCACCATTTTTGGTAGTCTCTGACAATGTTCCTGTCAGCGGCGTTCCATCCCCGAATCGGTTTTCCTCTTCTTTTGAAGCCACTTTTGCCATGTTGCGCCGGGGATTGACCGAGATAAGCAGAATTTGTGTTATTGTGTAGAACATCCCAATCGTCCAATCCGATGCCGTAAGGTATATCCGAGAGGAAGAGGTGAACAGATTCCGGTGGAATTTTGGGAAGCCAATCTATACAATCGCCTTGGATAATTTTATCAAGTAATGTGTCCATCAGTTTTTTTACGATTGAACAATTTCAATCGCCTTTTGTATTGTCGAGATCTTAGCTTCAACTTTTTCTGCCTTAATCAGTCTTGCTACTGCTTCTTCTTGGGATAATTTCTTATAATCGGCTATTCTTGTTTCCCAATAATCAATGCCTTCTTTACCGAGTTGTTTGATTTTATCAATTGTTTCCTGTTTATAACTGCTGAGTGTCTCTTCGCTTTCACCAGCGATTTTACGCGTTGTCTCATCAATTACTTCCCAGTACTGTTGGGCATTTTTGCTTTTTGGTAGCTCATTGCCTATACACTAAAGGGGATCGAGATTTTGTCCATCAGTGCAATCAAGTAGAAATTTGAGATGGGTGTATGATAACAAGGTGACGTTTCGCTCAATTGCTTGTCCGTAAATTTGGCTTGCTCGCTGAGGATATTGATAAAGCGGTGATACAAGACAAGCGTATGTATTACTTTTGCGCCAATCGTCTAGTGCTTGTACCTTAAAATCCTTCTGATTTTTTGCTGTGCGACTCAGGCGGAATGCTTTGGCATCACCAACAATACTACAATTATGAGTTCTTCCAAAAACGTCAGCAGAGTCACCTCTCGCTCTTAAAACTTCGGCAGGAATAGACAAATGCGTCCATGTTTGCGCTAATAGGATGTCACAGTATTTAGCCCATAACTTTTCTTCAGATGAGTCGTGTTCCAATAACTCAGGAATAATTCCACATTCTAATAGACTTGAACTCAACTTATCCTTCGTGATTTCTGAAAATTGTTCTTCCAAAATGTCGAAAGCATTTTCCGATCCAGCGATTTCGAGAATCAAATTGACTACATCCATCCGTACCATATGCTTTAGTTTTCTGCGTCATTCGTATTTGCTGCCTTTTCCAAATCAAACAATTCCTGCAGCGCGCGAACATACTGCACATGTTCGCCATCGCTATCATTAATTGCCCCGATAAGATCAGAATTCAAAGCGACCTGCCGCAAACTTGCTGTCGGTTGATGCAACAATTTTTTGATAATCGCTTGCGTCATAGCTTCAACCGTCTTCTGCTGTTTAGGAGTCAGCTGCGCTTTGTCAAGACAGACTGCTAACTCTTTTGAAACCACTCCCTGAAATTGCTGATGGAGTGCTTTGATCGTCGGATTGACTTCAAAGGCTTGCAACTGTGACTGGAATTTTACGACTTCTTCCTTGACAATCTGCGCTGCGATCTCTGCTTCATGTCCCCGGTCTTTGAGGTTTGAGGCGACTACCATCTCAAGATCATCGATATTATATAGGAAGGCGTTGTCTACTTTGCTCACTTCAGGATCGATATCACGCGGTACAGCGATGTCAATCAGGAACATATAGCGGTGCTTCCGCTGTCTCATAATCTCTGCAAGTGAATGCCGATCAATTAGGTAATGCGGTGCATCGGTTGAACTGATCACAATGTCTGCTTCGACAAGGAAACTTAGGTCGGCGTCATACGCTAGGGGAATCCCATTAAATTTTTTCGCGATGTCGACTGCACGTTGATATGTTCGGTTTGCCACGATGACTTTCGAGACATTGTTCTTCACAAGGTGTTGGGCTGTTAATTCACTCATTTCACCGGCACCGATGATAGTGACCGTTTTATCTTCTAGGCTTTGAAAAATCTTCTTAGCAAGTTCAACCGATGCATAGCTGATAGACACCGCACCGGCGGCGATGTTAGTTTCAGTTCGGACGCGCTTGCCAACACTTAGTGCTTTGGTAAACAAGCGATTCAAGATATCACCGGTTGCACCAGCAGCGAGTGATTGGGCATACGCCTCTTTCACCTGACCAAGAATCTGAGGCTCGCCGACAACCATGGAATCGAGGCTTGCAGTTACATTAAAGAGATGGCGAACTGCATCGAGATTTTGGTGGCTATATGTAAACTTGTCCAGTTGTTGCGGCTCGATTTGATGATAATTTGATAGAAAATCGAAAAGAACAGCACAACCCTCTTTACTGTGAGTCACGGCATAGACTTCGACACGATTGCAGGTCGAGAGAATTGCTGCCTCTCGAACGTCGGGATGTTCGCTTAAAAGTTGGAGAGCCTCTGTAAGCTGGCTTTCAGAAAACGACAACTGTTCTCGAAAATCGAGCGATGCAATATGATGGCTGGTGCCGACAGTGACAATTTGATTCATCTGTTAAATGTTAGAATGCGTGTATACTAGGTAAAAAAAGATTAACGCCTACATAGGTGAACAACACAGCAGCCAAACCGATAATTGCAGAATAGGCGGTTTTACGCCCGCGCCAACCGAGAATTTGGCGGATACTGAGTTGTAACACATAGATAAGCCATGTGGCGATTGTGAAGATAACCTTTGAATCGAGCCATGTCCATTTAACTTCTATGGTGTACTGTGTCCAGAGTACACCAATAACAATGCCCATCGTCATCAAAATTACGCCAACGAAGATACACTTGTGACAAAGCTCATCGGAGCGGCCAAGCGCGGGCAGGAGATTAAAGATGAGTGTGTGCTGCTTTTCACGAATTTTCTTCTCTTCAATCAGATACATCAGTCCAAACCCAAACGCGGCGACGAATGCAGCGTAAGCCAGAAAGATAACAGAAGAATGGGCGAGGAGCCAGTAGTTTTGCAAATAAGCGGGAATCGCAGTATTTTCTTGAGTTTGTAGCGTGTAAACGACTAAAGTGGCTATAAAAGCAGCAGGAACTACAAAAACCCCAATCGTGCGAAGACGGGTCCGGTATGCGATGCACAGGTAAATCAAAATAATCGCCCATGCTAAGAAGGAGGTTGAATCATACCAATGCGCTGTTAGATGTCCTGTATGCCGCCAGCGCAGTACGATAAAGAACGAGTGTAGCGAAAACCCTCCTATCGTCAGCCAGTAGGCGAATTGCGCAATCCTTCGATTCCCAGTGGCGAGGAAAAGAATGTGAAGTATGCTTGCTGCCAAATAGACTAGCAAAAGCGTATAAAAGAATTGTGAATTCATTGTGACATAAAATGTAAGAAGCGTATCTACTAAGTTTATTCACGGACCCGTTGAAGAGCATATTGGCGAGCAGCGTCGATCCGCCCGCTACGGATCATATTGAAAGTGCATTCAACCGCACAGCTAGGGGCTTCAAAGCCTAAGCAGCATTTCTGCCCTTCATTTCCGGGAATCTGATCGATAAGGTGATCGTAGTATTGCTGGCGACCTTTTTGAGTTAGGATAGATTCCATCACCATAGGTCGTAGCGAACCGAGAAAATCGATAAACTTCCCATAACCGTTATTTTTAAACTGATGGGCAAGCTGGGTTTGTACAGACTCGATTTTACGGTTCCCGTTTACACCTTTGTCGATTGCCTGAATATGATTGGCGGAGATACTGATAATCAAATCGCTGTCTCTCACCAGAGGAGGCGTGGTGAATGTACTAAATCTTGGAGTATTGATGCATTCAATTAGTTGATGCCGATTGAGATCGGCGAAGTCAGAAACTTTGGACTTGCAATCGTCAACCAACACAAGAAAAGCATCTGATACATGTTCTAAGTTGTCGGAGTTCGGAGCAACTCGTTCAACAGATGCACCGCACCGCAACAATAGGTCTAATCTCTGCGCGAGGGGTTGTGTTATCTCCTCTGAATTGCTGATTACGACACAATGGCGATTCTCCAACAGAAAATAGACCGGATACGGAAGTCCGTCCCCCTTGAGAGGCAGATTGAAATTTGTCTCAGATGGTTCATCGTAAAGAGATGCCGCTCCGAATTTTGCTTCAAGATATTCTCGGATGCGCCTAGACAACGCAGGGCTCTTGCCGCTTGTAGAGATGCTAATCGTCAGGTCTTCGTGCGTAATTACGGATGCCGCTGCGAAGGTGCATTCAGGGATCACATCAACTACATTAACAAGGTTGATTCCGTATACTTCGTGTGCCTCCTTGAATACTTGTGTATTGATTTCCGGCAGATCGGTTGCCGCACAGACAAGGAACATCTCTTCCGTATCGCCGGGCCGAAACTGGCGTTTATACCATGCAATCCGATCGTGCTGTGCCAAATCCGCATTGGCTTGCGTCGCTTCGGGACTGATTAATGTTACATCCCCGCCGCTGCGCAGCAGAGAAAGCACTTTTCGTTCGGCAACAAGCCCTGCCCCCACAACGAGGCATTTACGATTTTGGAGGTTCAGATACGCTGGATAGAACATGATATCAAAGGTAGCACATTGGGGCATTATAGCCCGTTCTTCTCTGTACCCACTGTTTCTATGAAGGATAATGCGTAAGACGTAAAAAAACGTGCCTACGAAATGACGGTGGTTGTGTAAATAATCCTTTACGTATTACTCGTTGCGTATTATTTTTTTACCAATCCCTCGACACACCGTAGTCCGCAAGCTGAGCAAGTGCATCTCTTGCAGGCGTTTCAGGGAGCACATTCAAAGCAGATTTCGCGTGGTCGGCGTATTCTTGAGCAACCCCACGGGAATGTGCCTGAATCTGATAGCGTTCAAGCAGCGCTTCGATCCATTCGATTGCCCCAGCCTCATCCATTTGTAAACTAAAAATTCGTTCGAGTTCCGTCCTATCCTCGGTTGTACAGACTTCACGAGCATAGATCATCGGAAATGTCAGTTTTCCATCACGTAGGTCGTTAAATGGTTCCTTGCCTAACGTTTCTCCATCTGCCACGAGGTCGAGGAGATCATCAATAATCTGAAATGCTGCGCCGATCGCTTCCCCATATTCTGTCAAGGCTTGGGTAATTTGCGAATCCTGTGTTCCAAGTACTGCTCCCATCGCGCACGAGGCAGTGATAAGTTTGCCCGTTTTCAGGTCGATGATTTTTAGATAGTCGTCCTGCGAAATGTCAAAATCCCCATTTTTATAGGCGTGGATGACTTCCCCTTCACACATCGAATGTGTCGCGTCGGAGAGAAGCGCCATCGCGAGATCATCGGCACGTCGATTGACGAGCATCGAAAGCACGCGGGCATGAAGATAGTCTCCGACGAGCACCGCCACTTTATTGCCCCATTTAGAATGCAATGTTTCACGTCCCCGACGCATAGGTGCTTCATCAAGTACATCATCATGAACGAGCGATGCGACATGGATTAGCTCAACAGTTGCTGCAAGCGTATGGGCATCCTCGCCTTGGTACCCACATGCTTTGGCGGAGAGCAACAACAGGATTGGGCGCAGCCGCTTTCCACCCCCTTCGACCACATGCTGGACAGCAAGATCAACAAAATCGTAATGACTCGTAGTTTTCTCGCTAAGTTTTTTTTCGACAGCTTGTAAGTCGTCTGTAATAAAATGACAAATTTCGCTAAGGCTTGGTGTTAGCATGGATATGAAACGTGAAACGTGAAACGTGAAGGTTGATTCTTTCGCCTATAACTTTCACGTTATGCTCCTTTTTGTTTCTCCGTTTATCTCCCTTTCATATGTTAAAGTCTTGATAACACTTCATCGGCTGCTTGGATTGTCTGGTCTATATCTGCCTCAGAATGTGCCAGTGAAACAAAGCCGGTCTCGAACTGAGATGGCGCGACATAAACCCCTTTCTCAAGCAAATTCCAGAAATAAGGTGCGTAACGCTCGGTATCCGCGGTCTGTACGCCCTCGTAATCGACGACGGTTTCATTTGTGAAATAGAACATCAACATCGAACCGATTCGACTGTGCCAAGCGTCAATTCCGTGGCGTTTGGTGGCTGCTTGGAGTCCCTCTGCAAGGGTAGCAGCGCGTGTCTCAAGTTGATCATAGACATTAGGCTCGGAAAGCGCTTTCAGCATTGCGATTCCAGCGGATACTGCAAGCGGATTGCCCGATAATGTTCCTGCTTGGTAGACGCCACCGAGTGGCGCGACATTTTCCATAATCTCTTTTTTTCCTCCGTACGCACCGACCGGCATTCCTCCGCCGATGATCTTGCCAAGGCAGGTCATATCGGGGGTAACTCCGTAGAGGGTCTGTGCCCCGCCGTACGCTACACGAAATCCGGTGATCACTTCATCGAAAATGAGCAGAATGCCGTATTCGGTGGTAATCTCGCGCAATTCTTGAAGGTAACCGTCATGCGGCGGTATCACACCCATATTGCCTGCGATCGGTTCAAGAATCAAGCAGGCGATCTGATCGGGATTCGCTTCAATTGTATCTCGCACGGCATCAACGTCATTGAACGGTACAACGAGGGTGTGTCGTGTGAAATCTGCCGGGATGCCCATACACTCAGGGACGCTGAAGGTTGCAACCCCGGACCCCGCTTCGGCGAGGAGTGAGTCAACATGCCCGTGATAACAACCCGCCATTTTGATGACCTTATCGCGCCCAGTGTATCCCCGTGCCACGCGGATTGCGCTCATTGTAGCTTCTGTGCCGGAGTTGACCAATCGAACAATCTCGATTGACTGGCAGGCGTCAACTATCAGTTCAGCAAGTTCCGTTTCTAATGGCGTTGCCGCCCCGAAGCTGGTACCGTTCTCTGCCACCCCTTGAATTGCCTCAAGAATGCTCGGATGTGCATGCCCTAAAATTAGTGGTCCCCATGATGCCAAATAGTCGATATATTCGTTACCGTCGATGTCATAGACCCTTGAACCTTTACCACGCTGGATAAAGAGTGGACTACCACCAACCTTATTAAAGTTTCTTACCGGACTATTAACGCCGCCGGGAATAAGTTGCTGTGATTTTTGCCATGCTGCCAAAGATTTGGCGTTGTTCAACTTGTTTTCTCCCTTTCATTTATTCTGCGAGCCACTCCACAACCGATTTTGCAAAGTAAGTCAAGATTATATCTGCGCCTGCACGCTTGATGCTGGTGAGCACCTCTAACGCAACCCGCTTTTCGTCGATCCAACCGTTTTGTCCCGCGGCTTTGATCATTGAGTATTCCCCGCTCACGTAATGCGTTTTTACCTGACTGAGCACATCAAGATAGGACAGCGCAGGCTTGACCATGAGGATATCCGCACCTTCCTCAATATCTAAGGCAACCTCCCGCAACGCTTCCTCCACATTCGGGGGATCCATCTGATACGCACGCCTATCACCAAACTGTGGAGCGGATTCTGCCGCTTCTCGGAAGGGGCCGTAGAACGCGGATGCATATTTTGCGGAATACGCCATGATGGGAGTTTGATCGTATCCGTTGTCGTCCAATGCCTCGCGGATTGCCCCCACTCGTCCGTCCATCATATCGGATGGTGCGATGACATCTGCACCGGCGCGGGCATGGGACAAACTCTCTTTAACCAATAATTCCAACGTGGGGTCATTCAGTACCTCGCCCTCATGGATTATACCACAATGGCCGTGATCCGTATATTCGCAAAGGCAAACATCTGTGATTACGAGTAACTCAGGGACAGCGTCCTTGATCGCTCGCACAGCACGCTGAATAATGCCATCGTCGGCGTAGGCTTCGGAGCCGACCGGATCTTTGGATTCTGGAATCCCGAATAGGAGTGTGCCCGGAATGCCAAGGGCTGCCAGTTCCTTTGCTTCCCGGACGAGTCGATCGACTGAGTATTGGTAACACCCCGGCATTGATGGGATCTCCGATGCAACATCAACCCCATGGACAACAAACATCGGGTAGATTAAGTCATCAACGGCAAGTTGTGTCTCTCGAACAAGCCGCCGGAGGTTCTCGTTAGCACGGAGCCGTCTCGGGCGATAAATCGGAAAGTGACTCATAGATACTCCTTATGGCGCTTGATGCTGCAAAAAGTAAGAAAGCCCTTCAAGCTCTATAGATAAATCAACATTTCTCAGTTTAATATGACGTGGAACGGTCAGGTGCGCTGGCGCAAAATTAAGAATCGCCTTAATCCCTGCTGCAACGAGACAATCGAGTGCGCTCTGCGCCGCATGGAGCGGCACGGCAATAATGCCAATTTCAATTTGCTTGGATTGCACGGTTGCGGGAAGCTCTGCGATGTTCTGGATCACAACGTCATTGATGCCCCGATCCCATTTACTTGAATCATTATCGAATGCCGCAACAATCTCAAAATTGTGTTCCCGCAGTACGCGATACCCCAATAAAGCACTTCCCAAGTTACCGACACCGATGAGTGCAACTTTTCGAGGGACATGAACGCCGAGAATTTTGTCAATGGCTTGTTTAAGCGCAGCAACCTCATAGCCGATCCCACGCTTCCCGAATTGTCCAAAATAAGCTAAGTCTCTTCGGATTTGAGTCGCTGTAAAATCGGTGCGTCCTGATAACTCCTTTGAAGACACAACCGTGACCCCTTCGAGTGCAAGCGTTGATAAAAGCCGGGAGTACAAAGAGAGGCGATTGATTGTGGCTTGGGAGATGTTTTCATAGTTCAGAATAAGCGAAGCATTTGAGCTCATTATGACCTGACCGCAAACTATATAAAAAATCAGTACATTATAACCGATCTCCATATAAAGCGCAAGTAAAAGCAAATCGTTAGAAATGAGTCAAAACTTCAAAATTGGAACCTGATTCGCCGATTCAAAGATCGGCTTACACTGTTAGCGCAAAATTGCCAATCGTCCGATTTTTTCGATTCTGTGTGCACCTGTTTTAACGATAGCTTTGTAAAAGTAAACACCATTTGCCAAACGTTCGCCATTCTCGTCACGAGCGTCCCAATCGGTTTCGTTGTAGCCCCGTCTCGCTGAGGCATCTTCGATTGTTCGGATAAGCCTACCGCTCACCGTATAGATCTTAACTGTGACTTGGTCTGGTGCCTGTGCAAGGTTATAGGTAAAAACCGTGTTAGTGCGTATGGGATTCGGCACGTTTAATAGACGAGTGATAGACACGGGCTCCTCAAGGTGGAAATGGTAGATTTTCGATTCGGCTGTGTTTTCACTATCGTCTGCGGCGAGGACTTGAAGTTGATACTCGTCATTTGATAGGTCAGGCTCAAAAGCAATTCGCGCTTGCGTTGGTTGGGCAACATTGAACTCAAGCTCGTAGTGGTTTTCAGGCAATGGAAACAGCGGACCGGTTGTTGGACCGAAAGCAAGTTGAATCGTCGTTGGACTGATTCCGCCTGCGTCATCAATCAAAATCTCAAATTTTGGTTGTTCGTGTAGAATCTCCCCGTCCACCAAGACTTCATCGTTGAGGAGGATTTCAACCGTTGGTGGTTCAAGGTCGGGTTGCTCCACCACAGAGAAGGTAAATTCACGGAATCCGTTCTCCCCGCTGAGTACGTTCCCGGTGAGATCGTTTGCCTTGACTCTGAAACGATAGCTGCCGATGAACAGCGTTGGTTTGTAGTGGATGGAAACCGATGTTACCTGTCCGTTCCCAATCTCGAAATTCTCAATTGTATCAAACGTTCCTCCATCCTTGCTCACCGCTAGGTTGACGCTGTCCATATCCACTCCGTTTTTATCCGTCAAGAGGAGAGAGATTTGCGGACGGGGTGGAATGGTGCTGCCGGGCCTAGGTACTTCTCCGTCCACCCAGAGTTGGATTTTGGGAGGCTCTTGGTCAGAACTCTGCATCAGCGCAAAAGTGGAAAGTTCTCTGGTCTTTGTGGAAATGATGCCTACAATCGTTTTGCTGAACTTGACCTTGTCTCCAAACTGGAACGGCGGATTGTCAGTTTCTTTAAATCCCGAATCCATTGTAGACTTAACGAACACCTCGATTCCAAGGTTGTCAAGAATCAAAAGTTGATTAACCGTCCCCACAACGGGGCTTCCAGTCGCATGGCGCGCCAACTCGTTTCGCGCATTTCGTATCTCAAAGTGTTCGCTATCCCGGAAGAAAATCAGCCAGTCACTGACATCGGACTGACCCTCTTTACCAGTGATCTGATTCTTCGTCCTGATGTTCACATGCGCAGAGCCTTCGCCTCGGTTGGTGCTCCGTAGCGCAGAAAGGTGTACCTCCCCGTTCGGACTAGCATCGGTTTCAAAGGTCAGTACATCGCCGAATTCAAAGACTAGATTTCTGCCTAGCCCGTCTGTTGCCCCAAGTCGGGGGATATCTAACTCGATCCCCAATCCCTCGTTTCTGAGGGTTTGACCGATGCGCCCGGTTGGCTCAAGTTCTTCGATTTTTCTTTTGCCTTTTCGCTGAAACAGGACACGATACCGATCTGCATCAAGGAGAAGGACTGCCCATCTCCCCGCCGGCGTGAGGTTTGGATTGACATGAATATAAGAGGTCCGTAATTTCTGAACGCTTGTATTTTCGGTTTGTGGTGATGTCACAAATTTTTCCGATACCAATTTTCCAGTGTTGTCGCGCAGTATCTCGGAGGGAAGCCGCTTCCAAGCGTTGATATCTACTTCCCATTGATAGATTGTGAGTTTTTCGGTCTCTCTATGTAATACAGAATTGGATTCCTCTGTTTCAGGGTTGAGTCCCCAATTTGTCTGCAAGCGAGCTTTCAAAGCCTCTATATCGAAACGGAATTTGAGCGCAGCAGGTTTGATCAACTGCTCAGAGTCAGAATACAATTCAACTTGATATGCACCACGTTGCAATGCCGATACACGAGGAAGCGAAACAAAGCGGAGGTCGGGTTGAAATGAGATGGGCGGTTCGATTGTATTGACGGAAATCGTTGTTATGTGTTCAGGGGTAGCTCCTATCGGAAATACCGCGTCAAATACCCGATCCAAACTGGACGCGGTTAGGTCTTCATTCGCTTTCAAGATAAATTCGTTGACTACAAAAGATCCGGACCCTTTGTTATCAAACGAACGTGGTTCATCAAGCTTGCCGATAACCCCATCTTCGTGATCATCATCGGGCGATTCTGGATCCGCAAAGACATAGACTTGATGAGAGCCGGTAGATAGCGGTTTCGCGAGAATTAACGTTGCTGTTGTTTCTTGCAAATACGTTGTCCCCGAATGCCATGCATCGGTTCTGACCAAGACACGTCCAAGCACATCCGCACCGTGATCGATTTGACCGTCCCCATCCCGATCTGGATCTTCTTTAGCGAACCAAACTTCAATGGGGACATCAATTTGTTGCCCGCCATCGTTAATCAGTTTGGCGGTAAGTGTATGGGCTTTTTTCTCCTTTGAAAAGGTGTAGCGGAGAGGAGCGATCGCTGCTGAAGCAATAGCGATATTCGCTCCTTCGGGCACCCTGAGTGATTTTTTGTCGGTCCTGATGGTATGATTCGTGCTATCGGTTACCACGATTTGATACTGTACCGTCTGTCCACCTTTCGGTAAGGGAATTGCGGTTTGCAGCTTGTACCACCGTCCACCGTCCACCGCAGGGGGAGGCGGTGCTGGATGGAGTATCATCGCCACCGTGCGTTCCTTGGATTCCACGGTGTCAGTCCAAGCCACTTCTATCAACTTGAGTCCTGCGGGGTCTTCATTGTCTACTATTAGGACGGAGAGGTTCAGCGTGTTAGTGAGTGGATCAATATCTTCGCGTACTTCTAAGATAGCGGGTTGATACGTCCAGAATTTCACCCCTCCAACCGCTGTCCGCTGATCATCAAAAGCGAAGAGGCGAACAATACCCTGTCCGGAGGGGACATCTTCTGGAATAGGAATACGAATTGCGCCAAACTCGCCCTGCCATACTTGAATATTGTTCCGTTGTTGCTGGAGATCGTTGGTCAAATCATCGTCTAGATCGTTAACAAACAGGGCTAGTGCCGACATTGTTCCTGTGCTGAAATCGATCGCCTTGCGAAGCTCTATTGCTCCTGTAATTGGCGACACTTGATGCTGACCAACAATATTATGACGGATGATCAGCTCTTTGTTTGGATCGACCACAACCCTCTCCAACTCGGCCTGAATTTTCAGTTCTGGCACAGCAAGGCGCGTCGCTGGATCACCGAAGAGGGTGTACTGCGTTACGCCGGGGATCCACAGTTGGGGTGCAGTCATCATAAATTGTGTTTTTGCGTCGGCGATGATTGCGCCGAGTGTCGAAGGTTTAACAGTGAAGATCGAGGTGAAGAGATTTTTATCGAATTTTGCATTTACTGTTGCGTAGGTCAAACGGGTCGCGCTCAAGACACCGATCGCACCGGCACTGCCCATCAAGAATTGTTCGCTTAAACTGCGTTGCCCGAATTGTAGAGGCTGATCAAATTGCCCGTTGAGACACGTTGTTGTGATGATAAACGGTAGGTGCACATTTCGTAAGCCCTCCGCGTCCGCAATACGAAAAATACCCTCATCCGCCCACGTTTGAGTACCACCGTGCCCCGAATATTCGACAACGAGAACGCCCTCATCAATTGTCGTTAGGATAGCTTGATTGGTGCGTTCTGGACTCTCAATCTGTCGCAGGTACACCTTGCGGGTGTCGTAGCCGACAGGGATATATTCCTCAATAAGCTGCTTGCTCGCTCGCTCAAAGATGTCGTCCTCAACGTTGTTCACTTCGTTATCTGCGACCTGCATCAGCCTGCCTTGCCATAAGCCGGGCTGCCGCTTTACCTCATAATTGATAATCTTTTTTACCATCTCCTCCAATTCGTGTGGTGACTGTACCGGGAGTCGTCCTATGAACATATCCGGTAATGGGTCGTCGCCACTGACAGTGACAAAATGGTGGTCGATTGCGGTTTCCCCACTCGCCGGTGCCCAACCGTGAAAGGTTGGCACGTAGATTGGGTGAAGGTCGTAGTCCCTGTTGAGTGCATCGCGATATCGCTTAACAATTGCTCCTTTGTAATCGTAGTGCGCATCGCCGACCAGCAGGACGTATGTCGGCTTAGGGACACGCCAATGGGTGTAGGCGTGGCGTAAAAACTTCTGGATGGCGATGGGATTGAAAATTCCGTGGTTGAACTGATCGTACACCTCTTCGATGTCAGCGATCATGACGGATAAGCCTTGTGACCGCCGATAGGCTGCAAGGGGTTGGATGGCATCTATAAACTTGCTGTGAGCGATAATGATGTAATCCGCTTGGTTCGCGGGATTGCTGATTATTGACGGTTTGGCGAGGGCAATGCGATCCACTTGGGCGTATTGTCCTCGTTCAAGCGCAAAGTAGCCAGTTGGCGCTGTTACACTATCCTCGAAGGTTAGTTGAAAAGTCCCGTCCTTGCGTTCAAGCCTACCATTAACAAGTTTTGCAACAATACTGTCGTCTTGAATCCGATATACATCAACCTCTGGACGAAGAAAGTTTGTCACACGGTACTGAACGCGTTCAGTTCTTCGTGGTTCGGTTTCTGAGTTGAACGCAAGCCCGCCCTCGGATGCCTCAAAGATGTGCCAATAATCGATCTCAAACCAATCCAGATAAAAATCAGGTTCTCCTGCCGGCGTGCTGTTACGGTCGTCGGCTATAATTTTCAGAACATTCATGTTCTCTGGATTACTAAATTGACGCGGTTCAATTTTACGCACAACTAACGGTGCCTCCTGCTGCCGCCACTCGGCAACTTGGCCAAGTTGTGCGTCGTTAAGCAAAATACGCGCCTGATGTCTGGCGTTCCTTTCGCGCGATACCCCTTGAAACTTAATCCGAATCTCGGCATTCCGATTTATTTGCCTACCTACTGCATGAGGTAGTTGAATCGGGAAATGCTTCTGGTTGAATCTACTGTCTGTTCCGCCTGTCAGACTTTCCCAGAAATAGTGGTCTGCCTGTTCAGATTTCACATCAAGCAGCCGGTCATACTTACGATCTTGTTCAAAGCGTGCTGTTTTTTTGAACGCAAACGGGGTAGGCGCGTTCGACGTTTTTGGGGCAGCGTCTCTAACATCAACCTGTGAACGGCCAACGCCGCCCCAACTCAACCAATACACGTTGGTGTCGGTAAACCTGTCCCCGATTAGTGCACCCCCGTAAAAAACAATCGAGTCGTCCCGATCGAACCTATCGTTTGTATTATGGTCAAAGATATGAAGACCGACTCGTCGTCCACGGTTCTCCATTCTAAAGGTTCCAAGTTCAATACCCATGGGATTGGCACCGGCACGTCTGAGTTCGCTATATGTTATTTGATACATTCCTGTTCGGCTAATTCGGATTTTATACCTGTTCGAGGGTTCGCTAGCGCGCTGCACCGCTGGGGCAGCAGGAACACTTTGGGGAAGATCTCGCCATGTCTTTGCCTGATTATAATTGAGTAGCTTTGTCCGAAAGAGTTGTTCAAAAGCTGGCGAAGGTTCTATGATGAGGGAAGGGGTAACAAGCCGCTTTGAGCCTTGATAGGATTGGGTGGGCGTAGAATTGAAGTCGATTCGGATTAATAACTCGTGATAGATTTTGAGCTGTGATCTGGCGGGATTATACTGAATCGGCTGGATTTGGAGTCGTGCGACCCGTTGTCCGCGGATAAGTCCAAGCGGTATTGCTTCGACCAGTTTGGTTGGGTGCGGCCGATCCCGTCTATAAAAGTCCCTGTCTATGATGAACGTCGGTTGGAGGCTGGCAAGTCCCGGTGGTTGGGCGGGGATAACGCGCTCGGTTTGGCGGACTTCCAGTCGAGAATCAATCACGGTCACATGCGGTGAGGTATCAAGGGGAATGCCAATTAATTCTGGATAAACAGGCAGGCTAGGGCGTCCTACATCTGTCGTGAGGGTTGCTCCCCTAAAAGAGATACTCGTGAAAGTGCGTCCATTGACTTCTTGCGAACTAGATTGCAGCGTCGGCACCTCAAATTTGATGAGGAAACTATCCGTACTTGCTTGGATAATCTGAAGCGGAGGTTTGGCGGCAGCAACAGTGACGGAAAGCCAGAAGATTAGAAGTGTATAAAACGTGAGACATGATGTCCCGCGAAGCGGGGATTCTCGATAAATCCGGACGTGAAACGTAATGCGTGAAACGTAATGCGTGAAACGTGAAAAATAGAGAACGGAAAAACGGGAAAATAGGACTCGTTTTCTCGCATTCTCCTTGCGCTTCACTCAAGCACCTCGATCTCAAGCTGATTTAGAGTTCGCATCACTCCTTCGCCGAACTCCAGCATAGAATCGGATTCCAACTCGCTGCCGGCGAGTTGAATATGATTTGCGTCTGCTTGGATTTGACCGAGCGTTGGCTCCATCGCAACCCACTTGCCCACATACACTTCGGGCCAAAAGTGGTAGTAGAAAGCGTCACGTTGAAATACAAGCCCCGCACACACCCGCGCAGGGATACCAACGGAGCGTGCCATTGCAATCATTAGAACTGTATGTTCCGTACAGTCTCCCTCCAGCGATTCTAACGTTTGTAATGCCGAGCCGAACCCAATTTTCAGATTCTTGTCACGGATATTTTTATACACCCATCGACATAGCTTCTCTGCGGATTTCCAAGCATTCGTCTCCCCATCAACTACCTCACTGGCTTTTGACTGAATTGCTGGGTGTTCCGCTTGGATATATACGGTTGATTTCAAGAATTGCGTGAGTTCCTCATTGCCCTGTTGATCCTGTATTGGCAAGTTTGGTGCTGCGTCTTGATTCATCTCAGGTATATTGATTTCAAGTATTCCATGGCGGGGGTCATTATCAACCTTCAGTTTCTGACGGCTATCGATCATGACTGCCTTATCCAATTGTCCCTCGGTCAACCGCAAATGCGCTTTGAGGCGACGTGCATGGGGAGTTGGGCGTTCCCCTTGGGCGAAGATCTTTGTATTCAGGATAACATCAATTTCTCCCGATTCGCCGAGTGCCGTTTGCATATCGGTCTTTGCCAGAACCATATTTAGTCCCATCAACCCGATTTCCATCCGATAAGTCGTACCCTCATGTCCCAACCACTGAGTTGTCGTGAGTCCGCCCATGATGTCCATTGTGTACCTGACGACATAAACCGGCTCTGTCTTGCCCTCAAATTCGATCTGGTCTTTTCGGAGGACTTTGACATCTGTTTTCACGGGCTTCATGAGGTCCAGATTGAATACGTGCAAGGTATGTACATCACCGATTTGGATACGACGTTGCAGGACAAAGTAACTGATCATCTGTTCAAAAATCGTATCGGCTGAAATAGGTGTTTGGGCGTGGGTTATTTTTCCTGCAAGGTTTGTCTCTAGATAGGCGACACTATTTCTGATGCGCCCTTCGACATACTTCTCTTGCCCTGTCTCGTTGGAGGTGATAATAAAATAGCGCGGGACGAGGTCCATACCAACGTATGAGATTCGTGTTGTTGCAAGTCTTAATCCGGTGTCAGTGCGCTTGAGGTCCATCACCATATCAACACGCACCCGAATGGCCTCCTCACCTTCATATCTTGATTTCTCCATATAGATATGAGCATACCCGATTTTCGTGCCCATCAGTGTTAGATTTAACCAATCATCTTGAGGCAACTGCATCATTTTCTCAATCTCCGCCGGATCAGTTTTCAACCGCTGCCCTACAGCACCGCCAATTAGGATAAAAAGCAAACAACAAGTGCAAAAAATCTGTTGCTTCGCAGGAAAGCATTTCCACTCCAATTTATGGTATTTCATTGCCTTCTCTCCTCGCTGTTATGATAGCACAGGTTTGAGGTGGTGGGCAATCGAAAATCGTCTGCCAAACTAATCTCCAGAGGGTTTCTCTCATGCGTCTCTTGACACCAATAATTTAAAAATGTTATTATATCGACACTAGACTTAGAAATAATTTCTTCCCATTATGAATTCATCCATACAGACAGGAGAAAAATATGAAAGTTGGCATCCGAGACGGAATGTTGGGTTTGCCCTTTGAAGAGGTATTCGGCAAAGCGAAAGAGATTGGCTTTGACGGCGTGGAAATATGTATCGGTGCCAATTATCGTGAGCACCCACTTTGGAGCGAGTCCGGTGTGGACGACATCAAGGCATTATCCGACGCGGCTGGCATTGAAACACCGGCACTCTCGCCGGGCAGTTTCACTGCATATACGTTTGCCCACCCAGACGATGCGACGCGAGCCGAAGGAATCGCGATGTTGCAACACCTCTCAGCGGTTTGCCCAGAACTTGGGGCGCGGGTCATTCTTGTGCCGTTCTTCGGCGATGGCAAGATTGAAACGGAGCATATAACGTCGCCACGTTTCATTGACGGCGTGCAGGCTGCTGCAGCAACGGCGGAACAACATAACGTTTGCCTCGCGTTGGAATCGACGTTAACTGCTGCTGAACATCAACAGATTCTTGATCTGGTTGACTCCCCGGCGGTGGGTGTTTATTACGATATGGGCAACGCCACGGGACGCGGATATGACGCCGCCAAAGAGATTCGCCAGCTTGGAAATGCTATCGCGCAGATGCACATCAAAGACACCGCAGGAAGCCACGCCGGCGAAGGTGGAGTTGATTTCTCTGCTGTTATTGAAGCCACACACGCAATTGGTTATGACGGTTGGCTTGTCCTCGAAACACCGGCAAACAGCGATCCAATAGCTTCGGCAATAAAGAACCTGAATTTTGTCCGAGAGAACTACTAAGATTTCCAATCAATAAGAAAGATATAAATGTGAGTAGTGCAAGGCTCATCAACCCATACCTCGAAGCTGAGAAGCTGCTAAAGATGCCGGTGACTGCGGCTGAAGTGCTGTTTCAAAGCTACACAATAGACCAGCAACTGGAACTCATCTCCTCCGTACGAGATACTAAGGCGCGAGAGGAGTTGTATTATCTTGTGCCAGACTGTACCGAGTTAATCCAGATGAGTCCAATGGAAGATGTGTTGCAGATTTTGGACACAAGGCTTGGTACAGGGACAGCGTCCGCGCTGCTACCGTGTCTGTCGTCCGATCAGTTTGAAGATATGATGGATTTCGTCTTGTGGCGCAACGGCAAACTCGATGAAAAAACACTTGATTTGTGGCTCTTTGAGTTGTCGGAGTGCGAGACGGATGAACTTGGAGAGATGCTCTCCCAAATTGATGTCGGAATTCTCGGCGGTCTGTTGCGTGAGCGCGTTGAGATGGACGAAGAATTCAAAGCACTGTTTATTGAGGAGGGATTGGTCGATCCGTCAACACCGGGCATTGACTACTCAGATGAACGGGCAAAGGCCATCATAGATGCAATCTGGGAAGCGGATGCCGACCTGTTCGTTCGTGTGTTGTATGAACTCTTTGGGCTAGATCGGGGAGATGAGTTAGGTGAGGAACTCTGGGGGGCGCTTGACCGCGCGAAAGAGGAACAGGAAGAACGAGTCAGGGAACGCGATAAAACAGCTGGCATTGACATCACCGAAGCAGAGATTCTCGAAAAAGTAGACCTCGATCAACTGGATTTAGAAGACAAGCAGGGGTCTAAAGTTGACGAGGAATCGGAAGATGCTTGAAGTTGACGCACTGACCCATTACGATAGTCGGTTATTTCTCGCCCAAACACTCGCACATGGACAAAAGACGGGGCAGATTTCACCTACACATCTAGACAAAATTCACCACGATATTGCCTCCCTTGCTCAAAAGTTGATTGCAATCAAAGTGGAAGACCTCTCCTCGCGCTCGGAGGTTCGAAGGCAGATTCAAGAAGCGTTTACCTTGACAAGTTTAGGATTGGAATACGGTTGCGGAGGCGCGCTCGACAAATCGGTTCGCCTGTTGAACAGCAATCGGTTGATTAGGTTCTTTCAAATTGGCAATACGCTTGTTGATAAGTTGACGGAACGTTCCCAAAATACACTTGAAAAGGCGATCCTCATCCCACCAGCGACGCAAGCTGTCGAGCAAGAGCAGATCCCCGCTTATAATGAATGGGAAAGCGATTTTCTGGAATCAATTATCGGGAAGAAACTCGCAATTGATGCTGCACAGGTTTCATTTAATCAGCTATCCGCCAACCCCCGGTCCTTGACGAGTCTCGCCGACATCAACATTGCCAATCAACAGCTAGATTATATCAATCTCCGATTCAATTACCTCCAAGCATTACCGCAAGAGAAAATTTTTGCCGCTGACTATCCTCCGGACGCCGAAAGTGATACCTCCCGCCAAATCACGATTGCGCTGATGGTCAATTTAGTCCTATATCGTGAGGTTGATTTCTATCTAGATGAAGAAGATCTGGACAATTTTTGCAATATCGCTTATGATATAGAAGGCTGCACCGTCAAAAAGGCATCTCAAGACCTATTGTTTAACTGGATTCGGAGCTATATGGAAGTGGTAGGTCAGCCGGAGGAAGTCAAAAAATACGCAGTCGAATACTGGAAATATTGCTTGTCTGTTTTTAGAGCTTTAGTCAGTTAATGGTTCTGCTCAATTTTAGCAGTTGATGGGAAATATAAAAAGATGCAGACACCGGAAGCAAGTGAAGAATACATCATACAAGTAGTCTGGGAGGCAATGTTGGACGCGGATTTAAATTTTAGATACTGGGACCATTTAAGTCGACGTTACTCCGCGTGGGATAAATATACAAAGATATTTCTAGCAATAATGTCCTCATCTACGGTAGCGGGTTGGCGTATCTGGAATGAGGTTGATATTTTATGGAAGGGTCTCTCTGCTGTTTCAGCAATTACTGCAATCGCGCTTCCAATAGTGAATTGGCAGAAAAAAATCGGAGAAATGTCCAATTTATAGTAAAGTTTAGAATTATTTAAATCCCCCAACCCCCCTAGCCCCCCTTATCAAGGGGGAAACCGTTATCAGGGGGACTTCGGAAACTTCGATCGGGTCGGAGTTATTGGTAAATGTCTCCTTATTTCTCGTGTTTACTATAAGAGGAAAATGGTCGCGAATAAGTAGGGCATATGAAAATTTATGGGAGGACTTATTGTTAGGTCGAACAAGCCCAGAGCTTGTCGAGGAATATAGAAGAATCCGGAATGAAATGGAAGGTGAAGAAGACAACACTGCGCCAGACCTTCCACGTAACAAGAAATTACTAAAGCGATATCGCGATGAGGTTTTAGAATCAAAAAAAAGATTGAATCTTGCTGAAAGAGGAGGTGAGTAACCGTGTCTAGTGGTAAGAAAAATCCCAAAGATAAATCTCTCAATGAAGATTTTATCGTGAAGGTGAAACCCCTGGAACCGTGGCCAGATCCACCAATCAAAAAACTTCCCAGTCAACAACCTGACTCAAAACCTACCGTGAATCCTGCTCCCGCCGGGAAGAACTCTAAAACCCCTGCAAAGAAGGATTGAGGAAGATAGTCTCACAAAATGCTGAAAGTACGCCTTTTGCGCCACGTGGCAAATGGCGTAGCGTAGACGATATTACCATAATTTATCTTAGCACCAAAATTCTATATTTACTGGAGTGAATGATGTCACAAAACGCTATCACAGAAACAAGCCTAACGAACCTTGATCTCGCTAACAAAGGTAAAGTCCGAGACCTTTATGACCTCGGTGATGAATTATTAATTATCTCAACGGATCGGATCTCGGCATTTGATGTTGTGTTGCCGAATGGGATTCCGTACAAAGGACAAATCCTGACCGGACTCTCTGAGTTCTGGTTTGATTACACGAAATCAATCGTTGACAATCACATCATCACCACCGATGTTTCACAGTATCCTGGCGTGCTGCAGGCCGACGCGGAGGTGCTTAAAGGGCGGTCAATGCTGGTGCGGAAAGCGAATCGAATCGATATCGAATGCGTCGTGCGGGGATACATTGCGGGCTCGGCGTGGTCGGAGTATAAAGCGGATGGAACGGTGTGTGGGGAAAAGCTACCGGCAGGGCTAACCGAATCGGAGCGGTTGCCAGAACTTATCTTCACGCCCGCCACGAAGGCGGAGCAGGGGGAACACGATGAGAACATCTCAATCGCAGAGATGGAGGCGGAGATTGGAAAGGAGTTGTCCGAAAAGATTATCCAGACCAGTTTTGCGCTGTTTGAAGCCGCAAGCGAACATGCCGAAAAGTCCGGGATTATCCTCTGCGACACCAAGTTTGAGTTTGGGCAGATTGACGGTCAACTGATTCTCATTGATGAGGTTTTCACTCCCGATTCCTCTCGCTTTTGGCCCAAGGACGAATATAAGCCCGGTAGCTCTCCACCCAGTTTTGACAAGCAGTATGTCCGTGATTATCTGAGTGATGTTGGATGGAACAAAGAGCCCCCGGCACCTGAATTGCCGGCAGAAGTCATCCGTCAAACCAGCGAAAAATATCTAGAGGCATATCGCCTGATTGTTGGGCGGGAGTTAATGTAAAACTATGGATGGTATCTTGCCCTATTCATTGACAAAGAACAGATGACTCCGCTCAAACAGCCCATCCAAGAGAATCTCAACACGCCAGTCGCCTTCAGGAAAACCACTCGAAGGCGGATCGATAAAAAACCACGTAATCTGATCTCCCGTTGAGGAGGTGAAGGTTTCTTGGTCCTCTCGGAAGGGTGGAGCGTCTAAGTCGTCCTCCGGCGAAAACCAGTTGACTTCAACCGTATGCCGTCCCTCGACGTTCACCCAAAACACCCATAAGTAGATCCGTTCGTCCCTAAAGAAAGAATTGATAATTCCATCCGGGCGATCATCGCTGACATTAATTGCGAGGGCAGAGTCCAAAATCACAGGCTCACCCCGGAGTAGGCTGACCGATTCACTTCCACCTGAGCCCGCATCATCGCATCCACCAAAAATGATGCCAATCAGAAAGAGTTTTATAAAGAGACCGAAAAGATGAAATTTATTGTGCATTCGTGCATTTCTCCTCCCCGATACTACAATCGGGGTTCAAAGCAACTTGGATTTATGTTTAAGCCGGACTAAATCATACTTGATTCCTTTTTCTCTGTCAATCGAAAATCTGAATTTATCAGAAATTAAAAATAATTAGCAGAATAATCTCCTCAACATATTAATGGAGAGTACTTGATGCAGTTTGACTATATTATTCATGGTGGAAAGGTTGTCGATGGCACAGGCGAGCACGAGCCTTTCCCCGCTGACGTAGGTGTCATTGATGATCGGATCGCTGCCATCGGAAAATTAGATTCCGCACAGGCAAACCAGCGTATCAATGCGGCCGGACAGGTCATAAGTCCCGGTTTCATTGATGTCCATGTTCATTCGGAAATTTCACTGTTGGGTGGTCGAGATCAGCTGGGAGCTGTCCGTCAGGGTGTGACTACTCAGCTTACTGCCCCGGATGGGTTTGGATGGGCACCGCTTCCCCCTGAAACAGCGCAGGAGATGTGGCGCTATACGCAGTTTGCGATTGGGGATGCGGAACTCAACCTTGATTGGCATACTGTCGAAGATTATTTGAGCATTTTCCCCGGCAATACTCCCGCCAACGTTTATCCACAGGTGCCGCATTGCGCTGTTCGTTTGGGAGCGATGGGGTGGGATCCCCGACCAGCTACTGATGAAGAACTGGCTGCCATGGTGGAGACAACCCGTGAATGGTTGGAAGCGGGTGCAGGTTGCCTCTGCTTGGGGCTTGACTACCAGCCGAGTGCCAATGCGGATCTCCGCGAACTTGTGACTCTGTGCAAGTTGGCAGCTTCATACGATGCAATCTATGCCGCGCATATCCGTTACCGAATCCTTGGACGGCAGAAAGCGTGGGAAGAGACCTTTGAACTTGCCCAACAATCGGGCATCCCCGTCCATATCTCTCACGAGCGGGTAGATGACGAGAGCGCTGCGTTGCTTGAGCAGGTAGATCGCGAGGGAATTGATTTGACTTTTGAATCCTATCTGTACCCCGCAGGGATGACCCATCTCGCGCTGATGCTGCCGGCGGAATTCCAAGCGGGAAGCCTCACAGAGGTCTTGGCAAATATGGAAAGGTCGGAGGTCCGGGAAAAGTGCCTGCCCCATATCCGGGAGCAGTTGGGACGAGGCGATCAGATTGTCGGCTATACCCGTTCCGGTCGGTTCATCGGTATGACCTTATCGGAAGCCGCCGAGAGTGTGGGCAAGTCCCGCGAGGATTTTGCTTACGATCTGATGCTTGAAGAGGAAGGGATAGAGACATTCGTTTTTCCTTGGCAGACGCCGCCAGAAAATAATAAGGTGACAATTGACCGCACAGCTGTTCACCCGCGAATGATGATTGCTAGCGACGGCGTCTACGATATTCCCCATCCGCACCCACGGGGATACGGCTGCTTCGTGCAGTATCTTGGACGTTTCGTCAGGGAGCGTCAACTGGTGTCCTTACATGAGGCGGTCTACAAGATGAGTGGATTTCCGGCGGCGCGTTTTGGGATCAAAGACCGTGGGCGGATCGCCGAAGGCTTGGCTGCCGATCTGGTTGTTTTCGATCCGGAGACCGTTGCTGACCGTTCAACGTGGCAGGATCCGGTGCAGCCGGCAGCCGGTGTCAACTGGGTATTGGTCAACGGGGTTCCCGTGATCGACGATGGAAACCCCACAGGGCAACTGCCGGGGCGCGTAGTGCGACATTAATGTAATGCGTGAAATGTGATAAAACGCAAAGTCGCAAGGGCACCAGTTTTTTTCCGTCTCTGTGTCCTAGGTTAGGACTTACGCAGTTGAACACTCAGATACCTGTAGTTCGGCGATTTATCACCGCAAGCACCTGATGAAGTCCATCCCATCAGCATTTAAGATTCAAATGGGACCGATAAACGGGGTTGAACACAGATTTCTATCCTTTTTCCTCTTTTTGTCTGCGAAAATCAGCGAAATCTACGTCCCTATCCGCTCTTAGAACTGAAGTGCGTAACTCCTACTAGTACACTGTCAGGCAAATTATGGTTGTGTATATTGATTGAAAGCAAACGATAACATATATAATAATTGCAAAACTTATCTGATTGAGTACTAGGTTCTATTTTCTTCAAATGCTTGGGTTTCCGCGCTAAAGGAGTTTTTTAGATGAAACAAGCACTCTTGACTTACGATGACTACCTCGCGCTGCCAGAAACCATGCAGCGATATGAGGTTATTGACGGGAAGCTGATTATGGAGCCTGCACCGCTGTTTGGACACCAATGGCACTCGAGAAAGATCTTTCAACCGATGGCGAATTATGTGGATGAGCACCTATTAGGGCTTGTCGTGTATGCCCCCGTTGACATCATGATTAGTCGAGCACCGTTGCGGACTCGACAACCAGATGTACTTTACATCAGTTTTGAACGGATTACACAGTTGGGGTTGGAGGATATGGAGACCCTGCCTTTCCTTGACATCGCACCAAATCTGGTCGTCGAAATTGTCTTCCCCAGCGAATCGCAACAAAACGTTTCGGACAAACTCGCGGACTATCAACGGATGGGGGTTGATGAGTGCTGGCTTGTACGTTCAAGGGAGGGCACGATTGAAGTGGTGCAATTCATCTCTGATTCATCTAAGACCGTTGAACGATTCAGCAATGGCGCGCGAGTCCAATCCCACGTGTTGCCCGGGTGGCAGCCTGTCGTCAACGATCTCTTGGTTCCGCTTACCTCTCTGAAAAGTCGATCTGTCGATCAATGAAGCGAATCTCAAGATGGGATTGTGAGTCACTAGCATATCGCGCCTCGCTGCTCTCAGGAAATGATCTATGGCATATCTCATCGGTATCGATGTTGGAACAACAGGGGCGAAGACGATTCTTGTTGATGAAACCGGTCAACTGCACGCCAGCGCCCTAGAGGAATATCCGCTGTACACGCCTCAACCGAAATGGGCGGAACAAGCCCCGGAGGATTGGTGGCAGGCAACGGTGAAATCCATCCAAAGGGTGCTTGCCGAATCGCAGGTTTCGCCTAAAGAGGTCAAAGGATTAGGGCTGTCCGGTCAGATGCACGGTCTGGTGTTGATGGACAGGGGACACCGCGTCCTACGTCCGGCGATCCTATGGTGTGATGTGCGAACGACGGAGCAGTGCCACTACATCACGGAGACTGTCGGTGAGGATCTGCTGGTGCAGAGTACATGTAACCCTTCACTTGAGGGGTTTACCGCACCAAAAGTGATCTGGGTACGAGACAATGAGCCGGAGATTCTGGAAAAGACAGCCACAATGTTACTCCCTAAGGATTACGTCCGATTCCGCTTGACAGGCGAGATCGCCGCGGAGGTTTCCGATGCAGCGGGGACACTCCTATTTGATGTACGGAAACGGCGGTGGTCTGAGGAGGTGTTGCATAAGCTCGATATCGACCCATCACTTCTACCGCCTGTGTACGAGTCGGTCGATATCTGTGGAAAAATTACCGCTGAGGTCGCCGAACTGACCGGACTCCCGGCGGGGACTCCGGTCGTCGGAGGTGGGGCGGACAACGCCTGTAGCGCAGTTGGCAACGGGATTGTCAGTACGGGACGGGTTTCGGCAAGTATCGGAACGTCGGGAGCAATCGTCGCACATACCGATGAAGCCAAAGTGGACCCAAACCTACAGGCACACAGCTTCTGCCACTCTGCCCCGCACAAGTGGTATCTGATGGGTGTGGTACTTTCAGCCGGCGGTGCATTTCGTTGGTTTCGCGATAATTTGGGTGACTCAGAGGTTGCAGCTGCAAAAATCGAAGGCGTTGATTCATATCAGATTTTGACTCGACACGCAGCAGAAGCACCCGTTGGCAGCGAAGGCTTAATCTTTCTGCCCTACCTGACCGGCGAGCGCACACCACACGCGGATGCAAACGCCAAAGCGACCTTCTTCGGTATGACGTTGCGGCACGGCAAATCCCATCTAATTCGATCGGTAATGGAAGGCATCGCCTACGCCCTACGTGACTCGCTAGAGATTATCCGTGGGTTAGGAACGCCCATTGAGCGAATCTATGCCACAGGCGGTGGTGCACGGAGTTCACTCTGGCGACAGATTCAAGCCGATGTCTACGATGTTGAACTGGTGACGATTAACATCGCCGAAGGACCCGCATTTGGCGCAGCAATCCTCGCAGGTGTTGGAACGGGGATTTACGATAGCGTTGAGAGTGCAGCAGATGAAATTATCAAAATCACATCATCGACGCAGCCGAACGCTGATAGTGTAAGAGTTTATGAGGAATATTACCAGATTTATCGCGCGCTTTATCCCGCGCTCAAGCCACAGTTTGATCAGGTGACGGCACTAGTTTCGGGCGGAGAATATAATGAATAAACTCACACATTTTGACGAAAAAGGACATACCCGCATGGTTGATGTCACGCCGAAAGCGGAAACGCTACGGGTTGCAGTGGCATGTGGGCATGTATTGGCAAAACCGGAGACGCTTCAGTTAATCGCTGAACGGGGTTTTGCAAAAGGGGATGTCCTTGAAGTGGCTCGTCTTGCCGGCATCATGGCGACCAAGCGCACCGGAGATCTTATCCCCCTCTGTCATCCGCTCGAACTGACCTCCGTCAAAGTCGATCTGTTGATCAATGAAGCGGAACACCGCGTTGAAATTGAGGCGGAGGTTCAGACCGTTGGGCGAACAGGTGTTGAAATGGAAGCCTTGACCGCTGTTTCTGTTGCTAGTTTGACAGTCTATGACATGTGCAAATCGGTAGACAGGGAGATGGAAATCTCTGATATTCGATTGGTCAAAAAGACTGGTGGGAAAAGTGGAACATTTATTCGGGAGGAATTGGCATAATGAGACGGGTAGGCTTGATGAGGAGATTAATCCAAATCTCCGGCGTGAGATCGAACTTTGCAGCAATTTACGTTTGCCTGATTTTGAGCTGCATTCTGTTCATCACACTGGATACCCCTGCCGAAGATTACGCGCTTATTATTGGCGGTGTTGGGGGTGAAAAATCCTTTTACGATGAGTTTTGGAACGCGACCACACGAATGCGTGAACTGCTGGTGGAGGAGTACGGCTATGCACCGGAGCATATCACCTTCCTATTTGAAGATGGCGGAGAGGTGTCAGACTTAGTCGATGGGAAATCGACGAAGGCTGGGGTTGAAGCTGCCTTTGCTAACTTGCAAGCGCAGATACAGTCAGAGGATCGATTTCTCCTCTTCATGGTGGGGCATGCAACCAAAACCGGAGGCGGACTGAAATTCAACTCCCCCGGACGGGATATCCGAGATGTAGAATGGGCTACGCTCATCAATCAGATTCCCGCGGAGCAGATGGTTTTAATCTTCGGATTTCCCTACAGTGCGCGCCTCGTCTCTCAAGTGAGCAAGGAGGGACGAACAGTTATCACCGCTTGTTCAGCGCGTGAGGGCTACATGCGTTCAGGCTTTGGGAACATCTTCATCGATGCCTTTTCTGATCGCGCGGCTGATGCTGACGACAATGGAGCTATTTCACTGTTAGAAGCGTTTCTATACACCCAAAATCGGGTGAAAACGTGGTACACGAACGATGGCTCTGTTCAATCGGAGCATCCCCACCTTGACGATAACGGGGATGGGGTTGCCTCACGCACGGAGTTACCAAATGCCTCGGACGGCACCCTCGCTCAAAGAACTTACTTAGGAAAACGTCATTCAGCACTTGTTGACTCTGTATCCGCTGAACTGGAGTTAGACCGCCCCGCCAATGAATTTACGGAAGCATTTGATGAGGTCGATGAACCACAATCCCAACGCACTTCAATTTCTTATAATTTCATTTCAGGAGCGGATGAAGCCCAGATCAAAGGGTTACTCGCTGATGCACCAAAGGCAGATGATTATCCTGATAGCAGTGCGGTCGTGCTTTGGGAAGTAGAGGTGATGAACGTCAACGAAGACAGCAGCTACATCTATTCGACACGGCGGATTGTGAAAATCTTTAATGATATGGGCCATAAATTTGGTAAGGTTAGCATACCTTACACACGCGGAAACGATGACATCACGATTCATCACGCTCGAACACTCACCCCCGATGGTCGTGTGGTCGATCTCGATCAACGGAGCATCGTGAAAAATATCCCGCCACCGAGTGCGGTCGAAGCGGGGTTGTTTGTAGACGCGCGCCTCATGCATTTTTCAATGCCGGAGATGTCGGATGATTGTATCATTGACTATGCCTACTCGTCCAACAATCGGGGCCATCTGATGCAGGGCGAATTTTGGCATCAGGTCTACTTTCAAACCTCAGAGCCTGTGCGGCACTACCGTTTTACCATTCACGCGCCAAAAAAGAAGACGGTTTACTACCAGAGTAACAGTCCACAAGCGGTTGGATCCGAACCGACAATCACGGAGACCCGCTATACACGCACTTATACATTTGAAATGCGCGATGTCCCACCACTCCGCGAAGAGGCATTTATGCCAGCTGTCGAGGACCTTGCCTATAGCATCAATATTACGTCGCTTGACTCGTGGGATAAACTGATGGAATGGTACGGCACTCTCATCCGTGAGCAAGATTATTTGACGCCAGAAATCGAGCAGAAAACGAAGGCGTTGTTGAGGGGCGCATGGAGCCGAAAAGAGAAGATTAAACGGCTCTACGAATACGTTGCGACAAACATTGATTATGTCGGCATTGAACTCGGAATATGGGCAATAAAGCCGCACTCAGCGCCCGAAATCTTTAAGGAAGGCTATGGGGACTGCAAGGATAAAACGACCCTGCTCAGCACAATGCTATCGGCGGTGGGCATCCAGTCCTATCCGGTCCTGATTTCCGCGGGTGAGTCTAGTAAAGTTATCCGTGAGATTCCCTCGCTTTCGTACTTCAATCATATGATTCTCGCTGTGGAGGAAAACGACAACGGTGGACTCATCTGGCTAGATGCGACAGCGGAGACCTGCGCGTTTGGAGATCTCCCCGCCAGCGATCAGGATCGGTGGGCACTCATCGTCAACCCCGATTTTCTTATGAAGGAAAGGGGAGAGGTAGACCAAGGGAGGACCTCCACAGCCATTGAGGTCACCTCAAGTTCCGAGGAAATTGGTGGAATGCGGGAGCAATTATACCGATTTGCGAAAAGTCCAACCATCGAAGCAGCGGCAAATCTCAAAGGTGTTGAAACACGGATACAGGTAGAAGATGATCTATCAGTAAAGGTTACACAAACACTCACCGTAACTGGAGCGTTCAATACAAAACTACGAGGTCAATTGAAATATATCATTCCTGATGAACAATCAAAGTTTCTCCATGAATACATGGAACTTGATGACCGCGCGAAGTTAGAAAAAGTTTCAATCTCAAAACTCGATACTATGGAGGACGAATTGAAAATTGTCCTCACATGGTGGTGTGAGGATTATCTCTTTGCTATTGGTCAGCAGTATGTCCTCGAATTACCGCTTGTCAAGCATCCGTACGCTGCATTGCTCAGTGAAGAGAGCAGGACACACCCGGTTGTCCTCGGCAAAGCAATTACCTTTGAAGATGAGGTTACCGTTAATTTACCGTCTCTGTTTTCAGTGGATTCTGTGCCTGAGGACCGTGAGATCCACAACCGTGTCGGATCTATCCAACTCGAATATACAAAATCGAAACGAAAAATGGTGATGAAGCAGACACTCCGCTTCCATCGTCCAACAGTTTCCGTCAATGATATTCTCGACCTAAAGGCACTTGTTCGGCAGGCTTCAAACAAGGGAACCAAGCGGGTATTGTTAATCCAAAAATAAAGATAAATTTATAATTATAGTGGACCTTAGAATTAATGAGACACTCCAAACCGGTGCGGTTACAAACCGAACCTACCGGGGGGCGAAAGTGTTTATTTATTTTTTGAATTCACTATAGATTGCGGTAAAGAATCTTGTCTGTTTAGTTTTGGCGGTTGTGAGGAGAGAGATTGGTGAGGAAGAAGGATAACTATCAAATCCTTGGTGTCAGTCGGAATGCGACCCTCGACGAAATAAAGAAAGCCTATCGAAAAATTGCGATGCGATATCATCCGGACAAAAATCCGGGAGATAAACGGGCGGAAGAGAGATTCAAAGAAGCATCGATGGCTTATCAGGCATTGATCGAGCTCAATCCGCAGCATACCGATGATCAATCGTCAGGGCAGGATACGGGAGGTCAAGGGAATGGGGGATTTCGACGTGCTAGCGATAGCGACTCCAAAATTAATGACTTCTTTGATGGTCTATTTAGGTCCGGTCCGCAAACGAAACGAAAAACAAAAGCAAGACGAACGGTTAAAGCAAATGGAAGGCGGGGTTCCAACATAAGAACCGGTCTAACCCTCTCATTTACTGAAGCCATGTTGGGAACGGAGCGGTCCATCCGTATTCATCGCAACGAGGAGTGTGACAGTTGTAACGGTACAGGTGCACAAAAGGAATCGCCCGAATCAACTTGTCCTAATTGTATGGGGAACGGCGAGATTCTCGACCAGTTGCTGCGGGGTAACACAACGGAGAATAAACTGTGCGAGCGCTGCCGTGGAACAGGTGTCCTCATTCACCGTCCGTGCCAAACTTGTCACGGGACAGGTGCCACCCGCAAGGAGCGTTCTTTACTAGTGAAAACGCCTCAGGGGATTGAGAGTGGGAAATCATTACGTCTACCCGGTCAGGGGGAATGTGGTTTACGTGGAGGACCTTATGGCGACCTGTTTGTAGATGTTGTTGTCAAGTCACACCCGGTCCTACAGTGTGATGGGTATGATTTGCGATGTCAGGTTCCAGTTGGTTTTGCGACTGCGACTCTAGGTGGAGAGATCCACGTCCCGACGCTTACCGATCCTATTGTGTTGAACCTCCCACGAGGGACACAACCCAATCAGACGTTCAGGCTCATCGGGCGGGGGATAAAAAAATCTGAAAACGAGAACGGCGATCTCCTTGTCACTGTTGTTATTGAAATCCCTACTGCCCTAACGAGGCAACAGGAAAAGCTGCTGAAGAGGTATATCGAGTTAGAGAAAAAAATACCCTCACAGGAATCTTGACAAATTGATAGCTAGGATCGCTGTTTGGTTCATTGGTTCACTGGTTCATTAATGAACGAATGAACTAAAGTGAACAAATGAACACATGTACGAATGAACTCATCACGGTGGTATCTGGTCTCCCCCGGTCTGGCACCTCAATGCTGATGCAGATGCTAGATGCCGCTGGCTACCCGTGCCTGACTGACGGCGTACGGAGGGCGGATGCTGATAATCCGCGTGGGTATTTTGAATACGAGAAGGTGAAACAGCTTCGGCGAGATTGTGCATGGCTGCCCGAAGCGAAAGGCAAGGCAGTAAAAATCATCGTCCAGCTGATTCCGTTTCTGCCACTTCAATTCAGCTATCAAGTTATCTTCATGGAGCGTGACATCAGCGAAGTACTCGCCTCCCAGCGGGAGATGCTTCAGCGTCAGGGAAAAGATGGCGGCAATCTGTCCGATGCGCAGCTGCACCCTATCTTTGAACGTCAGGTCCTTGAGGTTAAGCGGCTGTTGAGTCAACGCAATATTCCGATGCTTGATGTGGCGTATTCGGATGCCCTTCAGTACCCAATGAAGATTGCAGAGCAGATTCGAGAATTTCTCAGTGAAGACCTAGATGTTTGCGCCATGGCTGCAGCGATTGATCCTAACCTCCATCGTCAGCGATGTGGGCAATAGCCATCAACACCGTTGGTATCGTCTTCTTCAATTCTCAGTTCTCGAAATTAGGAGAAAAAAATGCCTCCTACCACAACAAAACCGCTCACGCCTAAAGAGGCGCGGGTATGTGCCACCGGCTGGGATTTCAATCGTCCTGACCCATTTCCCGGACTCGGTGACTTCATCGGCTGGGCTGGGGGACTAGAGCGAATGCCCAATGGAAATCTGTTGCTCGCTCACTCCGCTGGTTACTGGCATGCCTCGTTTGCCTCACCGAGATTGTTTGAGCAAGAGACCCGCGAACGCTATGCCGATGAAGGTTGGCCCGTGGATTTTGTTGCGCCCACAGGTGGACGCTCAATGGGAGTCCATTCCACCGATGATGGTTGTACTTGGAGCAAACCTGTCGAACTGACAAACATTCCTTTAGATGACGGTCCCGTTACACTGTTTGTTTGCAAAGATAATACCGTGCTCTGTTTCATCAATGTGCAAGCATCCTGGTATGGATTTCCAGAGGCACCCCCGGCTTTCCGCAAAGACCTGAATGGATTGAATACTCAACAGTGCGTGATTAGATCGACTGATAGCGGAGCAACTTGGAGTGAACCGATTTGGTTAGACAGTCCCGGCTCATTTTACGAAAGGAGCCACGGTCAAGCGTTTCAACTCCCCGATGGAGGTATCCTCTGGCCCACCTACTGTTCAAATCAAAATGAGGATCATCTCTTTGGCGCGATTCGCCGCTCCGATGATGCTGGCCAGACATGGCGCACCGTCTCTACTATCCGTCGTGAAGATAAGGATGTGGACGAACCTGCCATCGCTCGTTTTGACGATGGACATCTTGTCATGGTGTCCCGACCCGATGGCGGTATCTTTTTCTCAGATGATGATGGTGTGAGTTGGTGCGAGTCTAGGCAAATCGTCGAAAGTGGGACAGTCAAAGCACCACGATTGTTCGTGCTAGACGATGGTACCCTTGTCTGTGTCGCAACCTACCAAGGCGGGCTATATGTCTTCTTGAGCCGGAACGGAGGCGTGGATTGGACACCAGAGATTCCCCTCGATGTATCTTGCTACGGCTACCCCGGCGGCCTCCAGATGGAGGATGGATCGCTGCTTATCTCGTATTGTGAAAGTGGTAAAGCCCCAAATCGTGTGTACGTAATTCGCTTCCAAGTCAACCCCACACGGGATGGTATAGAACTATTGGGCATTGGAAAACCCTCATAATAACTTCTGGTACGGGTTGGTGCGAGTATTGATTGCATTTATCTATTAGTGAACTGATACGCTAATGAACCAATGAACCAAAAAGGATTGGAGGTATGATTTGGACCTTGAGCAGAAAACAGAGTTAATTTCTGATGCTTTAGAGGAACTTTACGGCGCGCCCGAACCGGATATGGAAGAAAATGTCCTCGATTGTTTAATGCTTACCGTCTTGTCCCAGAACACAAACGATGTCAACCGTGATAAGGGATTCGCGATCCTCAAGGAACGCTTCCCTACGTGGGAAGAGGTGCTCAACGCTGATGTGGAGGAAATCGCGGACGCTATCAAGATTGCAGGGTTGAGCGGACAAAAAAGCCAAACCATCAAGAATTTCTTAACATGGCTCAAGGCCGAGTATGGTGAGCTAGATCTGGAATTCATCCGCGAGATGGACACCAAAGACGCAATACCACTGCTGTCTCAGCACAAGGGCATCGGGATCAAAACCGTATCCGTTACACTTGCCTTCGCTTGTGGGCGTGATGTGTTTCCTGTGGATACGCACGTCCTGCGGATCAGCAAACGGCTTGGATTCGTGCCATCAAATTGTACTGCGGAAAAAGCGCATGAATTGATGCCGCAAATCATCCCCGAAGGCAAAGCGTACCCGTTTCACATGAACCTTATTGCTTTTGGACGCCGGATCTGCAACGCACGCAAGCCGAAATGCGATCAGTGTCCCATCACGGCACATTGTCTCTATTATCGGGACGAGTTGTAGCTTGTGAAATGTGAAACGAATGGTTCGAGGACAGGTTCTTCTGAAGATTCCATCTGCTTCCGAGGTGATTGATTGCCGAATATAGAACATCATACTGTAATTATTGTGGGCGGGGGACCTGCTGGACTTCCGCTCGCTGTGGTGTTGGGAGGTTGGCACCCTTACTTTCGCGGAAGTCGTATGTTCAGCATGCGCTATCCACAGTTGGCTGCGGGGCTACAGCAAATCAAAGGCACCCTTCTGGGATTAGATTTCAAGGGGTTGTCCAGAAACGTCCCGCCCGTGGATCTCTTCCGACTCCTCCATCACCCCAGACAGTTGTTTGAAGAGCTCACACAGATCGCGATGGACTTTCGCCAAGAGCCCCCGATAGATTACCTACTCATTACTCAAGAGGAGGTCGGCGGGCTGTGGAACAATGTTCCCCAAAATCTCTTGACCCTCTCTCCAGGACAGTGGATGGAATTTGCGTTCTATCCGCTAGCCCTACATGTTGAAGAACAGGGGATTGACTTAAACGTCAACGATTTGATAATCAAGGGCGACCTACTGCGTTACTATCACAGCATTCCTGCCCGGTTTGGACAGACCGACCGCATCCATACCGGCGAAAAGGTCGTCCGTATTGAACCGCATGAACGCGGTTTTCTAGTCACGAGCAAGGATTTGGGGACGGAGACAACGCATCAATATACCGCCAAGTACCTCGTTTACGCCGTTGGGCAGCGGTGCATCCTTCGGCGGCTCGATGTGCCCGGGGAAGATCTTCCGTTTGTGGCGAAAAGCTACGATCGGCCGGAGGATTTCCCCGGTGAACGGGTGGTTGTCGTTGGTGGTGGTAGATCGGCGGATTGGGCGGCAACGGAACTTTACGATGCGGGCAAACAGGTCTACTATGTGATGCGCCAGCCCTTTGAGAATCATTGGCGATTAATCAGCGATAGCCGTTACGGGCTACCTTATTACGCCCGACTTGCAGAGATCATGGAAAGCCGAGATCCCCGTTTTCAGACGTTGTACCAAAGCCACATTTGCAAGGTTGAAGAAGGAACCTCCGCCGGCCTGGCGACAATAGACCGTCAGAGTGAAAAACAGATCATCGAAGCCGAGCATATTATCTTGGAGATTGGCGGTATCCCAGACTATTCTCCCTTTGAGGGATTTGAACCGCTGCCACAGGTCGAAAAATATGACAACTACCGTTTCCAGTTGGATCAGGTGATGACGCATCCGCATAACTACGAGGCGTTCAATATCCCGAATCTCTATATGGGCGGTTACCTCGCATCGGGCATTGGATTGGTGGTCATTGCCATGCACGGAACGACTTACGCGATTGCTGGGGATATCCTTCAAAAGGAAGGACTTATCAGTGAAACGTGATGCGCCTCTCCTATCGGGATCCACGGTCTCGTAAATCTTTCGGCCCGAAAGACAACGATACTGGGACGTGAAATGTAAATGGTCAGGGATTCATTAATGAATGAGTGAACCAATGAACTTCAAGGACTTAGGTTTCCGTACATAAAGGAGGTCTTGATGGCACGTATTGGCGTTATCGGTACAGGCGGCATGGGCGGTGCTCATTGCAATTCACTGCCTCAAGTTGAAAATTGTGAATTTGTCGGTGTTGCGGACCTTCGATTGGAAGCGGCACAAGCTATCGCAGAACAGCACCAAATCCGTGCGTTTCAAGATTACCGCGAACTGCTAGAGATCGTGGATGGTGTTGTAGTTGCGACGCCGCCGGTGGCACATGGGGAGGTTGTTGTTGCAGCAGCAGAGGCTGGTGTCCACGCCTTTTGCGAAAAACCCCTATCCCTCACCCTCAGCGATGCGGACGCAATGATTGACGCTTCAGACAAAGCGGGGACGCACCTGATGGTGGGACAGGTTCTCCGTTTCTACCCCGTGCATGTCCTCGGCAGACAGTTGATCGATGACGGTGAGATTGGGGATGTTACCTATATTGAAACGGATTATAGCGGTCCCTATCGAGGACCACGGGAACGCCCATCAACTTGGTACGGGAGTGTCGGTGGGCTGCTAGAGAACGGCATCCACAAATCTGATCTCATTAACTGGTATGGCGGGACCGCTCTAACGGTTGCGGCGGAAGTGGGCAGCTTTTCTGGACACGATGATTGGGAAGATTACACCGTCTCGCTCATTCGGTATGATACGAGGGCGGTGGGGATATTGCGATGGGGTGGGTTCATGGGCGCACGCGGCACAAACGAGACCATTATTGACGGATCGAAAGGCTCGCTACGGCTCGATATGGGAGCCGACATCGCATACCTCAAAAAAATCGGTGAATCGGAATGGCAAACGCTCACTCCTGACCGCACGGGACCTCACGGCGTCGTCGGTGAACTGACCCATTTTGTCGATTGTATCCGTGAGGATAAAACACCCCTGATTGATGGCAGAGGTGGGCGTCATGCTGTTGAGGTTGTCTTAGCGACCTACCGTTCAGCAAAGGAAAAGACTAAGGTTATCTTGCCTATGCAAGATTTGTAGGGAGGACATGGGGCAGGAGTACATCAATCGCTCCAGAAAAAGAAGAAGTCCCAGAAACTGGAGAACTTCCAGAAAAACAATAGAGACAGTATCCTACTTGGTTCCTCATTGTCGTTCTTTCGGACAATTTTTCTAACTGCTTGATATTGCTGTTCTCGCTCATCTTTTATCTTATTTTGCAGTTGCCGTTTTTCGGCGTCGGTGAGCTTTCTCATCGGAAGTCATCCCCTTTGGTTCTCCGGCTAGACAAGTAGGTGTACTCATTCGATACTCTAATTTAGGCGACAATGGCAGATTCGTCAAATTATCCTAGGAAAAATTATACCATAAAACTATCTATCGAACAATGCTCTCATTCTTGAAGAGGTTCAATATGGCTACAAACAGCAAACAAAATAGGCGTCCGAACATCCTCTGGATCTGTACAGACCAACAGCGTTACGACACAATTGGTGCGCTGGGAAACCAGTACGTCTCAACTCCGAACATTGATGGCTTAGTCGAGGAGGGGGTTACTTTTACCCACGCCTACTGCCAAAGCCCAATCTGCACACCTAGCCGGGGGAGTTTTCTCACAGGAATGTATCCGAGTGCGGTGCACGTCAACGGAAACGGCAACGAATACTTCCCAGATAGTCCGCCCCTTGTAACCCGCCTCCTCGCAGATGCTGGCTACGACTGTGGGTTGATTGGTAAGCTGCACCTCGCTAGTGCTCACCGTCGCATCGAACCCCGCGTGAACGATGGATACCAGTATTGGCAGTACAGCCACGCACCCCGTGACGACTGGGACACGGGACACGACTACGCAGACTGGGTGCGATTCAAAGGGCATATTCTGGGGGAATTGACCAAAAGCATTGACGGTGTGCCTGCCGAACTCCATCAAACCACATGGTGTGCGGAAAAGACGATTGAATTTATCCGACAAGAACGGGAAACACCGTGGCTGGCAAGTGTAAACATCTACGATCCTCACCCACCCTTCAATCCGCCCAAAACTTACAGGGATATGTTCAATCCGGCAGATATGCCAGGTCCCCTTTTCCGAGAGAGCGATCTGGAACAGCAGCGGAAGCTAGAAGCCGTAGATTTCCAGTCGAAGGGACGACCTCCAGAGGAATTGGATATCCGCAGCCCGATCGTGCCGCAGTCTCCGGGGACAGCTGAAGTAGCTTCAGCGGGCGGACGCGATGCCAAAACCTTGCAAGCGGCATATTATGCTATGATCAAGCTAATTGACGATGTGTTGGGGCGTATCTTGGAGACGTTGGACGAAACCGGACAGCGTGAGCGGACGGTGATTATCTTCACTAGTGATCATGGAGAAATGCTCGGCGATCACGGACTGATTCAGAAGGGGTGTCGTTTCTACGAAGGACTAGTCCGTGTGCCGCTCATCTTTTCTTTCCCTGGGCATTTTGAGCAGGGTTTGAGAAGCGATGCGTTGGTCGGGCTGCTGGACAAGACACCGACCTTGCTGGACTTAGCTGGCTTGGAAATCCCTGATCGTATGCAAGGCAGGTCGCTGCTGCCAATCCTCAAGGGAGAGGCTTCTCCCACTCATCACCGGGATTTCGTCCGCTGCGAATTCTATGATGCCTTAGATCAGCCGGACGGGACCTTTGCTACGATGTACCGCGATAGGCAGCATAAGCTGGTGATGTACCACGGTCACCCGCACGGCGAGCTTTACGATCTTGAAACGGATCCGGGGGAGTTTGAAAACCTGTGGGATACGTCGAGCGCGCAAAGCCTCAAGGTGGACTTAATGAAACGAAGTTATGATGCTTCGATGCTGGCGATGGATCGAGGCCCTCGACGAATTGGACCGATGTAATAAAACGTTTGAGTTGAAAACTTACCGCAGAGGCGCGGAGAACGCAGAGCAAACGAGAAAGCGGGTGAGCGGGGAAGTGAGGGAGCGAGCATTCACTACCTCACAGACTCACACACACGCTCCCTCATAATCCCTCTGTGACCTCTGCGTCTCTGCGGTCAATTTTATCCCGGGAAAAGGAGTAAAATTTATGTCTGATTCCAATAGTCGTCAGCCCAATGTAATCTTTATTTTGACTGATGATCAGGGACCTTGGGCGGCAGGCTGCTGTGGAAACGATGAAGTTCGCACACCAAACATGGATCGACTTGCGGAAACAGGTGTTCGCTTCGAAAACTTTTTCTGTACCTCTCCCGTCTGTTCGCCAGCACGCGCTAGCCTGATGACCGGGCGGATTCCGTCAGCGCACGGCGTGCACGACTGGATTCGAGATGGAAATATGCCACCGACCTCCGCGAAGTATCTTGAAGGCTTGACGTGCTACACCGATGTGCTCGGTGCCAACGGCTACACCGTTGGACTCAGTGGGAAATGGCATCTTGGCGATAGTATGACCCCACAGCACGGCTTCAGCCACTGGTTTGCGATGCCACTCGGTGGTAGTAAGTATAATGACGCGGAGATGATTCGGGATGGGGTTGTAGAGGTGCAGCCCGGCTACGTTACCGATATCATCACAGACGACGCTTTGCAGTTTATTGAGGGTAACAAAGATCAACCGTTCTATCTCAGCGTCCACTATAACGCGCCTCATACGCCGTTCGACGGACACCCACAGGATATTGTGGATTCTTACGACGATTGTCCATTCAAAACCTGTCCCCAAGAAGCGGCACACCCGTGGGCGATTCCCGGCGCTCGGATACATCTAGGAAACAGGGAATCGTTGAAGGGTTACTTTGCAGCGATTACAGCGATGGATCTAAACGTTGGTCGCATTCTGGAGAAGCTTGAAGGGCTTGGCTTGCGGGAAGATACTCTGATCGTCTTCAGCAGCGACAATGGCTATTCCTGTGGGCATCACGGCTTTTGGCATAAAGGGAACGGCACCTTCCCGCTGAATATGTACGAGAACTCGGTCAAAGTTCCCTTTATTATGAGCCACCCCGGCGGTATTCCACTAGGACGCGTTACGGAAGCGATGGCGAGTCAATACGATTTTATGCCCACTCTGCTTGATTACCTCGGCTTGGAGATGCCAGCGGATCCATTGCGCCCCGGACGAAGTTTCCAACCGGCGTTGCTCGGTGAAACAAACGATGCACAGGATGAAGTGGTTATCTTTGACGAATATGGTCCTGTCCGGATGATTCGGACGCAGGAATGGAAATATGTCCACCGCTATCCTTATGGTCCCCATGAACTCTATGATCTGGTGAATGACCCAGACGAACGAAAAAACCTTGTGGACGAGAAAGCGAAGAGTGCACTGATGAAGGAGATGCGTCAACAACTCGCTTCTTGGTTCAGCCGATATGTCCTGCCGGAGCTTGACGGGACACGGTTCCAAGTCACAGGTTTGGGGCATGCCGCCAAAATCGAATCGGGTTCCTGTGGCGAAGGTGCTTTCCATCCGCTACCAGAGGACTGGCACGAGGTCCGACAACGGCAATTCCAGCGTAGGTAGCGCACTGATTAAGGTGTGTTAGACGTTTGACAACGCGTAAGTCGGGCATCTTGGTAGACCCTCTCGTTGGGTCCAATACCGGCAGATAACCTGTAGGTCGAGATTCATTCTCGACGCCCAAATGTCAGCTGATTTGAGCCGATTGGAGAGGATCTATGGTTATAAAAGACTCCGTTTCAACTGAAACTTCAGCCGTGAAAAGTGGGCTCACACCCCAGCAGATCCAGCAGCTCAAGGATGACGGCTTTCTGATTATCCGCAATCTGCTTCCACGCGAAGCGATTCAACCATTGATCGATGAACTGGCGCAGCGAGTCGATGAAGCAACGGACGAAGCGGTAAAGCAGGGGGTACTCGGTCCGGATAACACATTTGGTGATGCCCCCTTTGAAACTCGCCTGGCGCAGGTGTGCAAAGCCTGCACCGAACCGGATTGGGTCTGGCATCACTACTTTTCCAGTCAAAAGCCGATGAGTGCTGGGATGTTTGTGCTAAGAACAGTTCCTGCACTGCTAGATGTCGCTGAATCGTTGATGGGGCCCGAAATTCTAGCACACCCACAATTCAGCTGCCGCGCCAAACTGCCGGACCAGGATCTAACAGTCATCCCTTGGCATCAGGATCTCGCGTACTTGAGACCGGAGGAAGCGGGGGATACATTGGTTGCCAATTTCTGGATTCCACTTGTGGATGCCACAGTCACTAACGGGTGTATGGAGGTGATGCGGGGCTCGCATCGTCTGGGGTTGTTGCCACATAGCCGTCTCATATCGACACCGGGTCATAAGGGCGGAAAAGGTATCGCTGACTCCAATCTGCCGCCTTGCGAGGTTGTGGCAGGGGAAGTTGATGTGGGCGATGTCCTGATGACGACGGAGCGGTTGGTGCATCGGTCAGTTCCGAACCGATCGGATACCGTTAGGTGGAGCGTCGATACGCGGTACAACCAAATCGGGCTTCCAACGGGGCGTGAGAACGTTCCCGGCTTTATCGCCCGCAGCCACAAGCATCCGGAACGCGTAGCACAATCGCATCACGACTGGAATCGACTTTTTGAGGATTGAATTTCAAAGCCTGTACAACAATACGAAAACTGCGCTTGCGTGTCCATAGTAGAACACAAACTTATAGCATTATAGCCAACCGCAGAGACACAGAGGTCACAGAGACTGTTTTGGGTTTATTAATGAACTAATACACCAATTACGCAAGGAGATCGCAATGGAAAACAGAACAGCTGAAGATGTCACAGTTTCACTAGAGGAGAGTTATCGAGCGCGCACCCCACGGTCGCAGGAACTCTTTGAGCGGGCACGAAAGACGATGCCCGGTGGGGCAAAAGGTGCATACTTTCATCAGCCGTATCCCCTCACAATGGCGCGGGGCGAGGGGTGCTATCTGTATGATGTCGAAGGGCAGCGATATGTGGATTTTGCAAATCATCACACGGCACAGGTGTTGGGTCATAACCATCCCGCGGTCATAGATGCTATCCAGGAACAGATGGCGAATGGCATTGCGCTAGGTGCACCGGTTGGCATCGAGGCAGAATTGTGCGAGGAGATGTGCCGCCGAGTGACCTCCCTAGACCGAATCCGATTCTGCAACTCCGGCACCGAAGCGACGTTACATGCCATACGACTGGCGCGTGGCGTCAGTGGACGGGCTAAAATCGCCAAGTTTGAGGGTGGTTATCACGGCAGCCACGATGTCGTCGAAATTAGTTCTGCTCCGTCCTTGGACAAAGTGGGATCTGAAACGGCTCCCAATTCTGTTCCCTCAGCAGGCGGGATGTCTCCACATGCGGCAGAGGAGGTGGTTGTCCTTCCCTTCAACGATGAAGTCTCGGTCGAACGCCTTATCACGCAGCATCGTGATGAGTTAGCGTGCATTATTTTCGATACCAAAGCGGGCATCGTGCCGCAGCGTAAAGAGTTCGTGCAGTTCGTCGGGGAGATAGCACGGAAGAACGACCTACTCTTTATTTTGGACGAAATTGTCGGCTTCCGAGTGGGAACAGGCGGATTGCAGGAATACTACGGCGTTACACCTGACTTAACCGCTTATGGCAAGGTTGTCGGCGGGGGTTTCCCTGTCGGTGCATTTGGTGGACGAGCGGATATTATGGACTTGCTAGACGGCACGCGCGGCAGCACAGGTTTCTTCCAAAGCGGCACATTCAGCGCGCATCCCATCACTATGGCAGCTGGTTTGGCGACCTTGAAACAGCTCACCCCTGAAGCTTTCAACCATTTGAACGGATTGGCTGACCGGCTACGCATAGGACTGAACGAGCTGTTCGCCCGTGAAAATATCGCAGCGAAAGCGGTGAACACCGGCTCCGTGTTTAGCATTCACTTTACTAGCGAAGACCTTGTCAACTATCGTAACCTCGCCCGCACCGACAAGGCGATGGCACATCGCGTTTTCCTCGCGCTGTTGGCAGAAGGTTATTTCTTGAGTCATGGATTGTCCATGAACGCGATCTCGCTGCCGACTGAGACTCGCCATGTGGACGGGTTGATAGAGGCAGTGGGACGCGCTATAAAATAATCGCAGTGAGCGACAGGAGGAAGTTATTATGTCTAATACTGATACCTATGCCTACGATCTCCACCTCCGCGCCGGGCGTGTTGTCTGCCCTGCGACTGGACTGGAGGGTCCGGGCGGAGTCGCCGTTCGCGGCGATCGCATTGTCGCTGTCGGTGATCAGATTGATGGATCTGCGCGGGAGACGCTGGATTTCCCTGATGCCATGCTACTGCCGGGATTAGTGGATATGCACGCCCACCCCGCACGTGAAGGCTCGAAGTACGGTGTCGATCCCGATGTTCACTTCCTCCCCCGTGGAGTGACGACCGTGCTTTCTCAAGGGGATGCGGGTGCCGGCAATTGGTCTCAATACCGGGAGTCAATCATCGAAGGCGCGCGGACACGTGTCCGATTAGCTATCAATCTCTCCGTTACCGGGGAATCGATCCCGACGAGTGGCTGTTTCGAGAATCTGGGCGATGTGGATGTGGACGCCTGTGTCGCAGCGATCGAAGATAGGGGTGAGGCAATCTGGGGCATTGCTGCCAATATAGCCAAATCCTGTGCCGGTGATAACGATCCCCGCGAGATTCTGAACCGTGCATTGGCAGCTGGCAACCAGACAAACCGTCCGCTGCTCTTCGGTACGCGACGAGAGCCAGATTTTCCTTTTGAAGAGCAGTTGGAACTATTACGTCCCGGAGATGTAATCACTTACTGCTTTCAGAGCAATATGGATTGTCTCGTAGAGGACGGACGTATCAAGGATGAAGTTTGGGAGGCTCGCGAGAAAGGGATACTGTTCGATATCGGGCACGGCATGAACTCATTCCACTTTGATGTGGCGGAGGTAGCAATCGCAAACGGATTTCTTCCGGACACTATCTCGACAGACCAGTATATTCGGCATGTGGATAGCAACCCACAACATGATCTACCCCGTACCCTTTCTAAGCTGCTCGCCGCCGGCATGACCGAAGCAGACGCCCTAGCGCGGGTAACGGTACGTCCCGCAGAATTTCTTGGGCTGTCCGGAGAGGTTGGAACGTTGGCACCCGGTGCCTGTGCAGACCTTGCTGTGTTGCGTTTCAATCAAGATGCGCTGCCACTACAAGATGTCAAAGGTCTGGAGCGGCCCGGAGGTTGTTGGGAGCCGATCCTCACTGTGCGGGCAGGAGAAGTTGTCCGCGCCTAGGCGACCGCTTAAAGCGCCTTCAGTTCAGTCCGTAGGTTGGGTTGAAAGGTTAAACGTCAACCCCTATCAAAAACTTTTATCATAAGAGTCGTCTTTTGTACCACAATCTGTATGAAGTTTAAGTATTTAAATCGGTAATCCCGATTTTCCTCGAAACATACGGTAGGCGCGGTTTGAAACCGCGCTGGTGTCGATAGCAAATTACAGAATTATTTTCTTAAACTTCATACAGTTTGCGCTACTTATGTCAGATTACCCAATGATTACAGCGTTTGCCGAATTAGCAACATCAAAATGTCAATACGCCCCAGTTAGCCGTCAAATCAAAGTGGAGGTGGAAGCCAAGCCATGGGACCGAAAGATAGGGTTCGCTTTGTCAAAAACGTGATGATTCCGACCTCAGATGGCGTGCAGTTAGCGATGGATATGCACGTTCCCGACAGTGATGATTGGGAACAGACGCCGCGTCCACTGATCCTCGAATACATCCCATATCGCAAAGATGACACCGCTCCGTATTCAGGTTATCATAACTACTTTGCACAGCACGGGTTCATCGGGGCGCGGTTGGACTGTCGCGGTACGGGCAGCAGCGAGGGGATCAACACGGATGAATACACGCCACGTGAACAGCAAGATGGCGTTGAAGCGATTGAATGGCTTGCGGCGCAGCCGTGGTGCAGCGGAAAGATTGCAATGTTTGGGGCATCGTATGGTGGTTTTACTTCTGTACAGATCGCTGCACACCGTCCACCGCACCTCACGACCATTATCCCCATGTACTTCACCGATGACCGTTATGCCGACGATTGTCACTATCGCGGCGGCGCCCTGCGCTGCTACTACGATATCGGAGCGTATGGCTGTTCGATGATTGGCATGAACGCGATGCCACCGTATCCCGAATACAGCGGCGAGGATTGGGCGCGAATCTGGGAAGAACACCTCGCACACAATACCCCTTATCTACTCAAATGGCTGGAGAATCAGACCGATGGTGAATATTGGCGTCCCGGTAGTTTGCGCGGCCGATACGACCAGATCCAGTGTTCGGTTTTCATGATTGGTGGCTGGCGAGACGGCTATCCAAACCCACCGTTGCGAACGTTTAGAAATCTCACTGTGCCCAAAAAAGTCCTCATCGGGCCTTGGAACCACGCGCACCCCAATGAAGCTATCCCCGGACCACGCATTGACCACCTGCGCGAAGTCGTCCGTTGGTGCGACTATTGGCTCAAGGGCGAGGACAACGGCGTGATGGATGAGCCTCCGGTTTGCGTCTATATGCAGACCTACGATGAACCGCGTGTGGATCGAACCGAAACACGCGGATACTGGCGTGTAGAAGAAGCGTTCCCCCTGGATTCGAGCGAATCGCTGACCTATTGGCTTGGCAACGACGATCAACTCTGTCCTCAGCCACCGGATCAAGGGCTGCGTTTCGACAGCTATACTTACCGTCCAACTGTCGGGGTCACAGGCGGATTGTGGAGTGGCGGTGTTCCCTTCGGATTGCCGACAGATCAACGTCCTGATGAAATTCATTCACTAAACTACACAGCGAAGCCGCTTGATGAACCTTTGGAAATTATCGGCAGGCCGCAAGTTGCACTGAATGTCAGTTCCACGGCACCTGTGATGGCGTTCGTTGCGAAATTGTGCGATGTTGCCCCCGATGGAACGAGTGCATTGGTCTGTAGCGGTGTGTTGAACGCGACGCGCCGCGAATCCCTCACCAATCCGGTACCACTGAATTCTAGCGAGATTTACGAAATCGAGATCAATCTCGACTGCACCGCTTGGCGTTTTGAAACAGGACACCGCATTCGTCTTTCTATATGTAGCGCAGATTTCCCAAACCTCTGGCCCACCCCGTATCCGGGGATTAACCACGTTTATCGCGACTCCAAGCACTCATCGTGTTTGGAGTTACCCATTGTTCCAGTGAGAGTGGCAAAGAAAGGAGAATTACCGGCCAGTGAAGCACAGTTTGAACCCTTACACATGGGGATCAACGTCTATCGTCTCTCGCCTGATGTGCGTCCGTGGGAGATTGTCTACGACATTCTTGGCGACCGAACCGGACTACGAACCCGTACACATGGCACGAGTCTCGTGAATTCGGGGACGAAAGTGGAAACCGATGCACAACTTGAAGTATGGGCGCATAATCGGGATCCCGCCGATGTTACAGCGTTGGGGAAACATCATCGCCGCATCGTGCACAACGATGGCGAAATCACCGTTGACACTTGCTGCCATTTTCGAAGCACCGAAACAGCGTTTCACGTTACGATTGACCTGCATATCGCTGTCAACGGCTTGCCTCACCATCAACAGCGGTGGGTACGAACCTTTCCCCGCGCCTTGCTGTGAAATTCTTTAAGGGTGCTGGAGTTTTTAGAATTGCCGCAGATTTGTGGATGTAGTAAAATAGAGCCTCCCGAATTACAGGTTAGGTTATAATATGAAACCGTTACTGGATTTTTAGGATTCTTTTTTTATCCATTGAATCAATAAACTAAAAGGAGCTACTAATTATGGATCTTACACGACAGCCACCACGGCGTGCATCAAACCTTAGCCTCGCCGGCATTGTCGGCGCAGCACGAATGACCGACAAAGCCAGAGCGCATAACAACGGAACAACCGGCGAGTACCTCTATGGAGAAAATTCCGGCCTAGACGCTAAAGTTCTCGGACTTCTGGGAATTTCTGGCGATGACTTTGCCAAAGCCGCTGGTGAGCATGATGACGAAGCCTTGCAGGCGTGGGTGCTTGAAAATTCGAGCGTCACGCAGGCGGACATTGATGAATTTAATCAGCGGGAATTGAGTCTTGAGCCACCGAATGAGCAATACAAGCAAATGCTGAGGGATCGACTTTCACAACGGTACTTCAATCGATGGAACTAGATGATTGGGGTAGTTTCTGGCAGGTTGACTTGACGGTCGGACCACCACGCAGTCCCCACGCTAAAGATGTCGCAGACTGCCATGGTGTCGCACGGATGGCAGATAAGGCACGCGCAGCACGCGCCGAAAAAATCGGAGAATATAAGTACGGCGAGGATTCTGGACAGGATAGACGTATCTTGGAGTTTCTCGGTGTATCTGCGGAGGACTTCCAAGAAGCTGCGGTCAACAACCCCAACGACGTTGAAATCGGGGACTGGGTGCTTGAACAAAGTGGCAAAGGGGCAGACGAAATCGCAGCGTTCAACGAACGCATGGCAAATTGGGGTCCTGAAGATGAGTCGTCAAGAGCCTATTTTGAACAGCGTCGTCAAGAAGTAGCTCCAACTCGTACGGACATTAAGACGTGGGCAGCTCTTCAAGACGTTGACGACAAACTCAGTTTCGAGTAGGACGGAGATTGAGCATATTGAGGACTGTTCCGGTTTTGTCATCGACAAGCACGGTTCCTAGATTCCCCCAACCGTGATTGTAGTAACTGACAAACCACGCAAACCCTTGAAACGAGGCGTATCCGTGCACACTTGTATGCGCTTTTAGGTGTTCTTGTAGACGTGTATCTCTATTAGCGATCTCCAACGCCTGTGTGGACGTTAATTTCGGGGCAGGGCTGATGGCTTTATGGGATAAATCCCTTAACACAGCTTCTGCTTCGATGGGGAGCGTTTTGGGTTTGCCCTCAGCGATTTTACGCAACAGGGCTGCCCGCTGACGATGCGTGTCTCGAACCTTTTTATACTGAGTGACACAGTCCTTTCCTACCTTTGAGAGGTGATTTTCCCCGCGGTGGGAAATTGCCTCTCCTCCCACACCCTCTCCGACTGTATCACGATCCGGAGCGATCTCCTGAAAATAGACGACTGTTATCTCGTTGTACTGATTGGCACACATCTCCGCTGCATCGGCTTCGAGATTTAGGACAGCGACATAATCCCCCTTCTTTTTAAAAATCTCCTGTTCTACTTTGAAGAAACTGGGGTAGATACCGTAATGGTAGAACCGATTTGGATAGATCTGTACCCACGTTGAAACAAACTGCATAATTTTCTCGCGTTCTGCCTCAAGTTCGGGTAAAGTTCCCTCCGTTTCCAATCTTTCCCGATATGCCTTCGCAGCCTTCAGATGGTATTTTCGCCGCTTCTTTATGTCTGCCAACTGTCCACGACTCCGGCCTGCCAGTGTGTGTTTTCCATGATGCACGTAGTACCGAGTTTGGATTTCCGTCATCGGAATAGAGATGATTTTCAAACAGTCTGCAGCTGCTTGGTGCCATAAGGCTGCTTTGACGAAATTTCCCTCCCGTTCATACCGTTGGATCATGGCCTTAGCGTTGGCGGTGCCTTCACGAACGGCATGGCTGAATTCGATTTGCCAAATCAACAGCCAAAGAAGGATGAGGGAATAGATTGCCTTCATAGATGAACCCTATACATTGCGCTCCTCTGAAGCGCGGGAGTTGGACATATCGCTGTTCTATAAACATATCGCTCCTCTGGAGCGAAAGAAAGAGCACTTCAACGCGTAGGTTGGGTTGAACGGAATCTCTATGAAGAATACCAAACATTAGAGTTGAATTGCAAGGTTCGATTCTGCTTGAAATCTCCGATAGTGAAACCCAACAGTTGATAATCAGTAGGTGTGTTGGATTGGGTGTTGGGTTTCACTTTATCTCTGCTATAAGACGGTGCTATTGAAAACCAGCTCCTCTATTGATATAGATTTGCTTTTAACCGTTCAACCCAACCTACAACTTACGTTTTACGCATCACGTTTCACTTTCCATATTTGAACCGTGCAATCGCGCCTTTACGCCGAATGCCAGCGAGTGCCTTTTCCGTGATCTCAAAGGGGATTCCTACACCTTGATTTTTAACCGTCCATTTGACCGCAGCGACAATTTTACTGATTGTCGCCGGTGACTTTCCGTTTTGATACAACTCCGTGATATAAGTTGCAAATAGGTTATCGCTCAGAGAACGTCCATCCAACCATTTTTCCAACTGTTGCATTGCACGCTGATATGTCTCGACAGTGCTCGGTGCAATGCTAGCGTTGACTAACTCCTCCGTTTCGTCTCTGATAACGACTTGATTCCAGGTTGATGCATTCATAATTTTTTCTCCATTCTGAGTCCATAAGTTTCTTACTCTTCTTAGGATTTACGCACTTCAGTTCTAAGAGCAGATAGGGACGCAGATTTTCGCAAATAAAAAGAGAAAAGTTCATGTTAAGAAAGCGTGCAACAGCAACCGAATCTTCGTAGGGGTTGGGTGACCCAACCCTTACGGACTGCGGGTGGGGAGACCCCGCCCCTACGATTTCGATTCGCGTTTTGCACTTTCTTTTTATATGAGCCAAGAGAAAAAGGATGGAAATCTGTGTTCAACCACGTTTATCGGTCCCATCTGAATCTTTAAATTCTAATGGGATGGCCTTCATCGGGTACTTGCGGCGATACATCGTCGAACTATAGGTATTTGAGTGTTCAGTTGTATAAGTCCTATAAGGGTTAAAAAATGTAAAAGGCGTGTATTTCTATCACCTGTTCGCAGTTCGCTCTGGACTCTTGGTGCCTCACCGGAGGGACTATTCCGCCACGCGGCGGATGGTAATCGTCAAGTAGAATCGCAAAACTGCACGATTTCTTAACATGAGCGATTGGGTTTTTCCTATCCTCTACCCGCTGCGTGGAATCTCTCGATCGAACCTAGCCGGTAACAATCTGGTTTTTCCTTGAGATTCAAGCCAACCTATGCTATACTCTCATTTAATGGGAGGTAACTATGAATACCAATTCTGAGACAGCTGACCTCCGAGAAGTTGTTCAGCAAACGGTCGAAATGGTCCATCAGAATGCTAGAGATAATGCGTATTTGCGCGGCGCATTCGAGCAGATGAACCAACGCTTTGATAACTTGGTTCAATCTATCGATCAACGCTTTGAGCAGGTGAATCAACGCTTTGAGCAGATGGATAAACGTTTTGAGCAAGTGGATAAACGTTTTGAGCAGATGGATAAACGTATTGACGACCTAATCCAACTTTTCAATTACCGCTTTGAGCAGGTAGACAAACGCTTTGAGCAGCTGGAGAGACGTTTTGAAGCAATTGAGGCACGGGTTTCTGGCGTTGAGGGGCAACTCAACACGCAGCTGAGATGGATTATTGGGTTAATGGCCCCCATATATCTAGCCCTCATCGCTCTGGTTGTCAAGGTGTTTCTTGGTTCATAGGAAGGCAATGCAGAAAGGGAACAAAAATGGCTATCTTTTTACACACGCGCGTTAGAGTGAGCGATCTCGATCAATCGATAAAATGGTATTGCGACCACTTAGGTTTTGTTGTGAGAAGTCGAAGCGATAGATCACCGGCAGGCAACCAGATTGTCCATCTTGAACTTCCGGGCAACGTACCGACGCTGGAGTTGACCTATTCACCCGATTATGAA
>JAGWBT010000013.1:0-4904 GCA_021295755.1 Candidatus Poribacteria bacterium | reverse complement strand
ACCGATCCAGACGGTTACGAGGTTGAATTGTTGGAAGATATCGATGAGATTCTGGCGGAGTTGGAATAGCCGAACCGAACTATGGTAGATTTTAGAATTATATAGACACTCCCAATGTACAGCCAACCCCCTAAATCCCCTTATCAGGGGGACTTTGGAAACTCCGCGTAGGTTGGAGTTGTTGGTAAATATCTAATTATTTCTCTAATTCACTATAAAAGGCTAGTGCTCATGTTAAAAAATCGTGCAACAGAAACCGTAGGGAACAACGATCGTTGTTCCTGACTACCAAAAACTCGGTTTCTCTTCGACTGCATCAATGAACCAATGAACTAATGAACAAATAGTTTTCACGTTTTCTGAGCCGTCTAATCTTCCTGCTGGAGCTCTTCAAGTTGTGTGGTTGTAATGAACCCAAGAAATCCCATCCCGATGGAAACTGCGAACATCCCTGCATAGCTCACAAGTCCGATGAGGATCCCCGCGAGCATTGGCATAAAGCTGAATGGAAAGAGAATTGTGTTCATAAAACCGACATAGCTAGGACGATTCATGCTCGGTGCAATATTTAGCAGATACGCCATGAAGCCTATCGACGAACCGCTCGTAGATGCGCCGTTAAAGACAAACGTCAGGAAATAACAGGGCACCTGCCACGCCGATGGTACGTATTGCACTAAGATTGCCACCAACGGTGCCGTACATGCCAATGCCGAGGTGCAACTGAGGATGTATCGTACACCATATCTCTCCCCGATATATGCCCACACTGCATTTGAGATGACACCACTGATGGAGACAACGGCGAGAAACGTCCCAATGGTCGCATCTTGAACCTCCAACTTGACCAAGGCATATGGGACATAGAAAGGGGTGCACATCCCGGCAACGGTGGTACACATCCGGTAGTAAAAGAACCAGCGGTAATTTCGATCTGTCCTGAAGAAGTGTGGTCCCTGCTTCAGATGTTGTCCAAACGGTTGGCGTGTCCTCTGAACGGGACGGATGGGTTCGCGAATCTGTAAAAAAGCCGTGAGTGCCAGTCCGGTCGCACCTGCCGCACACCCGAACAGCAGCGCATAATTCGTTGGGAATACCAGTCCGGATTCAGGATTCAAGGCATATCGGATAAAGAAGAAACCGATGAATATGCCGAAGAATCCGCCAGCCAACTGGCGAAAACTGAAATATCGAGACCGCCGCTGCGGTTCAATGGATTTGGAGATAATATCCATATATGGAAGCGTTGAGACTCCCATCGCTGAGGATCTGATGAAATAACAACACAGAAAACACGCGGCGAGTAAACCGTTGTTGCCAGAGCCGACCATAAGTGTGCATACGACCATTGCAACCCATGCGGTCAGTCGAAGGCTCATACCGAAGGCGTAGAAGGGCATCTTGCGCGGACGGTGTTCTAGCAGGTTTGACATCAGGAGTTGGGGCCACATCCAACCGGCGCGTGTCATCGAACCGGTCAAGCCGACAAGCGTGTTTGAGGAAGTGAGTTTTAAGATAAAGGCGGGTAGAACAGTTGTCGAGTCTGCAAATGCAAAAGAGATTCGTATAAATGTGCCTTGAACCACAGCAATCCAAAAGTTGCGGTTCTGTTCTCGTTCTTTGTCCTTTTCCTGCTGATGTTCAGACTCCGATGTGTTCGTCGGGGCAGCTTCCATAGTCAGTTTCGTCTTCCTTCACAATCTTTTACTGGCGGAGTTGATATAAAGTATCAGTTCTTCTTTGGTGGCGCAGATTGCCTAATCTGCGATCAGATCGGGTTTCGGACATAATTGCCGTATTTTCGCTCCGCTGACCGGCGGTTGGGCAGCCACAAGACCTGCCCCTACATTTGGTTGTTTCCTGTAGGGGCAACCCTTGTGGTTGCCCTTTCTACTTTACCAAATCACGGGTGCTTGCAGATGACGTTAAGCACCGCCTGTCGTCGTTCTTCCTTTACCGCTAGCAACGCACGTTTAAGTGCCGGCAACACCTCTTCGGGTTCCTCGACCCGTTCTCCGTATCCACCATTCGCCTGACAAATCATCTCGTAGGCTGGAGTGGGTGAAAGCTCACTGAGGGGAAAATGGTCGGTTTTTACCGCCCAACCCTCTGGGTGAACCGACGCGGCTGCCCCTCTTACCGCTCCCCAACATTGGTTATTAAAGACGACCACCAGAATCGGTAGGTTATATGCTTGGGATACAAAATGGCAGGAGGTGGGAACGTTAAAGAGATAGCTGCCGTCGCCGACTGTGGCGATGACGGTTTTCTCCGGTGCAGCCAATTTTGCTCCCAACGCTGCGCCGATCCCCCACCCAAGTCCGGCGGCGGGTGAAGGTCCAAAGAAGCTGCCGGGGAGGGTCAGATCCACCTGTGTCGGCACCAGATCGTATTCATTAACTACTATAGTCTCCGCATCCAAAACTTGATTGATACAGGCGGACAGCCACGCCGGATCAATCGGCTTATCCCCTTTGACTGCCTCCGCATGTGCGCCCCAAGCCTCCCGCTGCTGTTTATGCTCCGCCCTCACTATTTCAAAGCGGTTGGCAATCTTTTGTGCCGCCTGTTCCTGATACGGTAGTATCTCTTCGGTCAGCAGACGGAGTGTTGCTGTTGGCTGGGCAGCCAACGCAATGTCTGCTGCATGCCCCCGAATTGGATATCGACTGTAGAGCGGCTCATGCCCCAACTGAATAACACACGCTGTTTCTTTGGGACTAACCACAGTCGGTAACCAAGGAACATCGGTGTCAATGACCAGCACAACATCCGCTTCCTTCAGATATGGGGTTGGATCAAAACCGAGGTGAAGTGGGTGAGATGTAGGGAAGTTCATGTGCGTCTTGCCTACCCCTACCACGACCGGAATCGCAAAAGGCTCGGCAAATGCAATCAGTGCCTCTACGGCTTGCGGATCTCGTCCGACCCCCGAAGTAATAATGAGCGGGTTTGTTGCTTGAGCAATGAGCTTGGCAACCTCCTTCACCTGAGCAGCAACCGGAACGTTCGTTTGGTGCGCCTGCTGTCTTGGCACAGTGCTGATGGTCAGTTCTTCATGAGATTCGGCGAGCATTTCCCGTGGAAGGGTCAGATACACAGGACCACCCGGCTCCGAGGTAGCGATTGCTAACGCTCTATCCACCACTGTCTCCAACTGTGCAAAATTTCGCAGTTCATAGTCCCACTTGACAAATTCCCGCACGAGGGTTGCCTGATCAAACGATTCCTGCGCCCAATGGATAAGCACGTTCCGAGAACCGGTGAAACCGGCTTCTGTCAAGGGAGTACGTCCCGCACTAAAGATGATGGGGACCTGCGCCCGCGCTGCGTTGATGATAGCACCGGAGGCGTTGGCGGTCCCGACGATCACGTGGACCATCACAACCTGCGGTTCGCCCGTAACCATGTAGTAGCCGTGTGCCATACTCACTGCGACGAACTCATGTGGCACTGTGATGGGACGTGGATATTGCTTTCCCTCTTGGGCAAACTTAGCGAAGGCATCCACCAATGAGGCGAAATCGGTGCCGGCATTGCCAAAGAAGTATTTGATACCTCTTTCGCGCAGCAACTCAAGATAGCCTTGGGCGGTGTTCTCGATTGATATTGTCTTTTGGGTTGCCATGTTTTCCTATCAAGTCCGGGGGCTATACCTCGGCTGTCGAGGTGCGCGGTCTCGCAGAAGCCGTATTGGACGCCCTTTCAGTGGCAATTCAACCCGTGCCCCGCCACGAAGATGGGATTCGATGGTTGCGAAAATTAGCTCTGTGCCGGCATGTGCGACCCGCACCCCACCACGTGGTGGTTCGCCGGTGTCGAGCGAATGGACGAGGTCTTCCACAAGCCGCAGATTTGGGCTGGCAGGATCGTAGTCAGGAAACGCTCCGTCCACAATCGTCGGCTGCCCTCGGTAGCCCGGTGGTCCCTCTTCACGCATTCGATACACGCTCTCGGGCAAGGCGGTTAGACTCCCTTTCTCGCAGTTGACTTCCCACTCAATTTCGCGGCTGGGGGTTACAGCATATGCTGTAACATCATTTTCAAAATGAATGATACCGTGTCCGATCGGGTCTTCAGTCAATCGCTCCCCTTCAACCCGCCAATTGCCCTCCGTCAGGTGCGCTTGGACCCACACTGCGCGCCGGTCACTGTTGAGGAACAACAGGTTATCGTAGTAATGGCTTGCCCCATTAAATAGGGTGCTACCGTTGAAGATAATTGTCTGCGGGGCACCGAGTTTGCCGCTGTCGATAATTTCCTTCATTTTGGTGAAGCCGGGATGCCACCGCCGCTGGGTGCCGAGGTTAAAGAAGACCCCGTTCCTTTCACAGATTTCAACCATCGCGTCAGCTTCCGCCATTGATGCTGCCATCGCCTTCTCAGCATAGATTGCTTTGGCACCATGCTTGACCGCGTAGATAACGATCTCGGCACGATGCTCTGGTTGTGTGGCGACGCTGACGATGTCAGGTTGTTCATTGTCGATCAATTCTTTGTAGTCGGTGTACTGCTTTTCTTTCGGAATATTGTACTGCACTCCAACTTCAGTCATGACCTCTGGACGAAGGTCTGAACACGCAATCAGGTCCGTCCTCTCGCAGGCAGTAAATACTGCCGTGTGCGAATAGGGGGGCACATGCCCCGGTGACCCAACGACCTCATTGTCAATAAATGCTCCCATGCGACTGCATCCGATAACCGCTGCTCGGTATGTTTTCAATGTAAATCCCCCCTGATACATGAAACATGTTGCGTAGTGCTTAGACAGCAAAGCAAATCCCTCTGATTTTCTCATTTGCAACCTGTTATTTACATTAGCATAAAACAGCGAATCTGTCCAAATATTTATGTCGAAGTTAGGCGCATTGGGTTTCCTGTAGGAGGGATCTCCGAATCCCGAC
>JAGWBT010000012.1 GCA_021295755.1 Candidatus Poribacteria bacterium | reverse complement strand
GGTTGGAACGATACCTATACCTATATGAAAGCCCTCGGTGAGCAGATGATTGCGAAGACGCGAGGTGATCTGCCGACGGCAATTATTCGCCAATCAATTATGGAGAGCAGCCTTGAGGATCCGGAGCCGGGTTGGCTCGGTGGTGCGCTACGCATGGCGGATCCACTAATTGTTGGTTTTGGAAAAGGACGTTTGCCGGATTTTCCCGGCGACCCGGATAGCATCCTTGATATTATCCCTGCTGATTTCGTTATCAACGCTATTTTAGCGGCGACTGTGCAGACGTATTACCGTCAAGGCATAGAGGTCTATCACGTAGCGAGTGGAGCGCGCAATCCTCTGACTTTTGGCGATATCGTCAACATCACTCACGACTACTTTACGCGACAGCCATTATTAGATAACGGGGTGCCGATACCTGTTCCTGTATGGAAGTTTCCGGATGAACAAAAATTCCAGAAGGATCTTCGTCAGAAGCTGCATTTGCTCGACACAGCCAGTCGTTGGCTCAATCGCCTTCCGTTGAGATGGGCAAGGCGGAAAGAGCGCCGAATCGCAGTTAAAAAGAATGCCATTGAAACCCTACTACACTATGTGCAGATTTATGGTCCCTATGTCCGCCTCAGTTTTGAGTTTGAAATTGGTAAGACAGAAGCACTCTACGATTCCCTTTCGCCTGCCGATCAACAACAATTCAACTTTGACATGTCACGGATTGATTGGCGACGTTATTTCCAAGAAATACACATCCCAGGAATCAAACGACACTTTCTCAAACTAGGCGACGACTCAGGAAGTCAGAGAATCAGCGAACCGACGCCTGATCGTATTGGCGAATTACCGGCGGATACCTCCTCCGAAGAAGAATTTAGAGCGCACAATGAATCCGCAGAGCCGCCCGTCAACGAATCCTCCAAACCGATCGAGCGTCAGACAATGATAGATTTGGTTGCCCGACAGGCAGAATCTATTCCGGATAAAATCGCGTTGCAGATGAAACGCGGTAGCGAATGGGTGCGATATTCTTATAGTCAACTTTATGAGGTTTCACGGCAGGTTGCCTTTGTGTTGTGGAAGCGTGGTTATCGTAAAGGCGATCGGGTGATCCTTTTTGCCGAAAATCAGCCGGAGTGGGGTATTACTTATTTAGCTGCTGTACAGATCGGGGTTATTGTCGTTCCAATTGACCCACAGACCGCTGAAGAAGAAATATTCGCACTTGCGGAGTACACTGAATCAAAAGCGGTTTTGGCTTCTGAAGCCTGCGTTACTCGTTTACAGAGTACCCCGATAAAGCCAAGTGCGGAATCGACATCACCGGAGTTCTTGAATATCAATAGTTTCTGCCAACCTTTTGAACGTGAGCAGACCGAAACCTCTGTGCCTACGGGCTCGAAACTCCCCCCAGTTCCTGATAATTTTCCTGATGTGGACATCGATCCAGATACGGTTGCGTCGATCATCTTCACAATGGGCACGACTGTAGATGCACGGGGTGCGATGATTTCACATAGGGGGTTTATCGCAAACGTTGTTGCCGTTTCGCAGGCACTACCTCCCGAAGACACGGATCGATTCCTTTCAGTTCTGCCGTTGTACCACGCGCTAGGGTTCTCTTGCAATTTCTTGATGTCGATTTACGCCGGTACAACCATCACATACACCAATAGTTTGAGACCGACCTCGATTTTGGCGATCATGCGGGAGACCAAGACTACCGTGCTGATTGGAGTGCCGCGCTTGTTCCAACTGCTCTACGATACGATTAAACGTTATGTTGTAGAGTCCCCTGAAGCAATGGAAGCGCCACTTGATCCAGAGGTTGTCCAAGAGATTCAAGCTGCATTGGGAGGGCATATCCGCGTTCTGGTCAGTGGGGGTGCTGCATTGCCGGACGAAGTGTACGATCGATTCATGGAGTTTGGATTAACAATTTATCAAGGCTATGGCATGACAGAAGCCTCTCCTGTTCTGAGTGTAAATCCTTACCACAAAAGCAAGCGGGGAACGGTCGGACCTGAAGTTCAGGGAGTAGAACTTCAGATTATCAATCCTGGCAAGAACGGTATTGGTGAGATCGTCGCAAGCAGCCCCAGCCTGATGCAAGGCTACTATCGAAATCAAGCCATGACAGAACAGGTGATTCGAGATGGGCTGCTCTATACAGGCGATTTGGGTTACTTTGATGAGGAAGGTTATCTGTACCTCACCGGCCGCAGCAAGGATGTGATTGTGTCTGGTGCCGGGAAAAATATCTACCCGGTTGAGCTTGAAGCACTCTACCAACACAGTCCCTTGATCTCAGAGATCTGCATTGTTGGGATGAGCACAGATAATCTGTTTGAGGCAGCACACGCTATCATCGTTCCAGTTCATGATGATGATCGAGATAGGACTGAGGTTGAGAAAGCCATCCATCAACACATTCAGGAACGTGCCCAAGACTTGCCGACATATCAACATCTCCAAACAGTATACTTTTGGGATACTGAATTGCCCAAGACCTCGGCTGCAGTGATAGATCGCCAACGTGTTAAAGAGGTCTTGCAAGAACAACTCTCTCGGCAGACACAAGAGGCTCCGCAGCCCGATCCTGTCAAAGATACTCTGGCTACCGATGGAAACGAGGATACCTTGAAGTCAACGGTGGCTCCTGACACACCTGCGGGGGTCGAGGAGGTTATTATTTCTGAACTCAGTCGTTTGGCGCGTCTACCGGCGGATCAGATCCATTTAAATAGCAATTTGGGGACAGAGCTCGGACTGGATTCAATGGCGCGGGTGGAATTGCTGCTTCTGCTGGAGTCTAGACTGCAACGCTCAATTCCCGATGAGTTGATTGCCAAAATCCAGACGGTTGGTGACGTAACGGAGACAGTCAGGACGTTGCAATCTGATTCCGCACCGCCTTCTATTGATGAAGAAACATCTGCCTATATTGTACGGTCTGAATCCTCACTTATATCCGCTGCACTGGCGACGCTATTTCGATTCGGTGTGTGGGCTATCTATAGGTGTTACTTCTCAATTAAATGTAATGGACTGACAAATCTGTCGCGTGAGCCGTATATCATCGCTGCAAATCATTCGAGTCACCTCGATACTCTCGCAATCATGACCGTTTTGGGTGACGAATGCAAACGCCTGAGAGTTCTCGCTGCGAAAGATTATTGGTTTAGCACCCGTTTCAAATCGTGGTTCTCCGGCGAATTGCTTAAATTCGTACCGTTTGATCGGCATGCTAATTTCTTGCAGGGGCTCCGAATTTCGCAGGAGGTACTGAAACAGAACGAGTGCCTGCTGATCTATCCCGAAGGCACCCGCTCTGTCACCGGGGAACTTCAACCGTTCAAACCCGGACTCGGCTTGTTGGCTTATGAAACTGGATCCCCAATTGTTCCCGCTTATATTGACGGTACTTACCACGCGCTGCCTAAAGGCAGAAATCTGCCGCGTAAGAGCCGTATTCGGGTGACTTTTGGTAAGCCTATCATGCCATCTAGCGGACACGGAATAGAGAAGACGGACGCCGCTTCAGGACTGGAACAGGAGACTTACAGGAAACTTGCTGATGCCGTCAGGGCTGAGATTGAAGCATTACGAGCGGATTGTGTAAATCGTGAGGCGTAAGATGTCAGCGGAACAGAAAAAAACGGCTGCCTTTTTTGATGTTGATGGCACCATCGTTAGCACAACCATCGTCCACTATTACGTCCAATTCCGGTCTTATCTGCTCCCTTCCTTTTTTCGTCCCTTCTGGATTGCTTGGTTTACGTTGAAAGTTGTCTATTACTTTTTTCTAGACAAAGTAAGTCGCACAAGATTCAACCGAGTTTTCTATCGCAACTATCGAGGGCTGGATGCGGAAAATGTCAAACAACTCGCTGGTGAGCAGTTCGAGACTTATGTGCGCTCAAAGTTATTCCCCGCCGCTTTAGATCATATTCGTGAACACCAAGATCGGGGAGAGTTGGTTGTGCTTGTAACCGGTTCCCTTGATTTTATCATCCAGCCCCTTGCCGACTATCTCCAAGTAGACGCTGCGTTGACTGTACAACTTGAGGAGGCGCATGGAAAGTTTACGGGGGAATTGACAACGCCGCCGTTGAGCGAGGCGGAAAAAGTTCGCGCTATCCAAACTTTCGTCGAACAGCATAATGTTGACCTCGCTGCAAGTTATGCGTATGGCGATAGCCGTGCAGATCTGCCCATGCTAGAATGCGTTGGTAACCCGATCGCCGTCAATCCGAGCAAAGGGTTACGGCAGGTTGCAATAGAATCGGAATGGGAGATTAGTGAGTGGACGATCGGCGGAAAATAGAAGAAAATCGTAACGGATAAAAATAGAAAGTGCACAGGGGTAAGCATGGGAAAGTCGCGATTTATCGAGGATACTCGTCGTTCCCCCCTATCGGGGGAAACGACGGAATGTGCAAGGACCAACGCGTACAATCGCCTCTTGTCTTTTCTCATTTTTTCTGATTCTTTGTGTGGAGAAAATTATGAAAGTTAATCGTTATTTCGAATCACATCACGAACCGAATGACACCATGTTTGTCGAAATCGACAACCGATACCGCTTTACCGGGCGCGGCACTGATTGGGGAAAATTCCGAGACCATCTGATTACAGTTATTAAGGATACTATCTCCGATGAAGTTGCTGAGGACTTTGAGAGGAACACGGAGGATTGGGTATCCGCTAGTACCTAAGATTTGAGAGGGTCACCCGTGGACCAGATTTTCATATTCGACAGGGCGAAAATCGGAGTAGAGTTGGATCGATTTGTTGATCATGCGCAAACCCTGACAGCGCCAAAGGAACTTTCAACGGCGATCCAAGCGTGGGATACCATTGCGTCTGTCGCCGTTGCACCGCCGCTTCTGGCACAGGCGAATCTGTCACTTGGACGGATCTATCGGGAGTGGGATGAACTGTTTACCGCCCAAAGGTTCCTTGCGAAAGCGCACGAGGTGGAGCCGGTAGATCCAACAATCCGATCAGAGTTAGACTCCCTCAATTGCCATATTGCTGACAATCAAACGTCCGTTTTTGATGAAAGGGCGCGAAAAAATAGCGATTCAATCATCTCGCTTTTCCGAATTGCAACGGGACTCAAACTGCTTCAGATGGACAAGCCGGTGCAGGCGTATCCCCTGATGAAGAGCCGTACCAAAATTTACCCGAATGCGGCGGTGGCAAAGCACCTGCTCACAGGCATTATTATTACAGAGGATGAGAAAAACTCGGCAATCGAATTTCTGGAGACAGGAGAATGGTTGACGAGTACACAACACGAAGTGTACGCCATCACCGATCGCGGATTGTATGCGTTTTATACGGAGTTGGCGAAACTCCACATTGCCAATGAAGCGTATGACGAGGCGGCTGCATGCTACGAACAGGCGTATTGGCTCGATGATTCATCGACGGATCTGTTGTATCACAAGTTAATTTGCGACGCAAAATCTCAGGCGTGGCAGGTTGGGTTTGCACTTCTCGATTGGCTTCCCGATGAACTGCCGAGCGAGATTGAGCCAGTGGAATACAACAGTGCCGCTGCGACAATCTGTGGGCTTGCTTATCAAGCGACGCAAGATCCGACGGTTGGGGGACGCGCAGTTGCAATGTGTGAAACCGTTTTAGAAACTAACAGAAGGAATAAGGAAATATCAAACCTGCTCAAATCCTTACGTTCCGAAAAATCCCTCCAGCCCCACCTACCAGAAGCGAAATCCAAGAGAAGATGGTGGCGCCGGTAAGCGCTGCGGTGCTACTTAACTACGCAGTATCGCCCCCAGTTCCCGTTCTAACTGTTCTAAAATCCCACCGTGAATCCGATCGACAATTTCATCCGTGAGTGTCTCCGTTGTCGAACGATATTCAATTGCAAACGCCAAACTTTTCTTCCCTTCGGGCACCTGTTCGCCTGTGTAAACATCGAATAGGTGCAACCCAGAGACTAGCTCGCCGCCGGCAGATCTGATGACTTCAGTCGGACGGCTGGCGGGAGTATCCGCATCTAGCACAATGGCAAGATCCCGATTGACACTGGGATAGATTGGGATAGGTTCAAATTGTTTCATCGGTTCTACCACGTCAACTAATCTCTCGAAATCGAGTTCGAACAGATAAGCCTCGTGAGGCAGGTCGTAATTTTCCATCACCTCCGGGTGGGCTTCACCGAATACGCATAGCGCTTTATCTTCAACATGAATTTCTGCCCGGCGTCCGGGATGGAAGGCTGGGTGATCGGTGTGGGTGATAGTATAATTTGATACCCCGCATCGGCCTAGCATGCCTTCGACGACCCCTTTGATGTCGAAGAAGTCTGCCGGACGGAGCGGATCGCCATATATACCTGCGCCGAGATTGCCCGCTATGATACCTGCGACACGCTCAGGCTCATTGGGATATTCATCCGTGCCGTTTGGAATGAAAACTTTGCTGCACTCAAAGAATTGTACATCGTTGATTTGATGGTTCCGGTTACGCTGGGCGTTTGCGAGCAAGCTAGGAAGTAAGGTTGTTCGCATGATCGACTGATCTTCGCTCAACGGATTCGCAATTTGAACCGCCTGACGGAGTGGGTCTGTTGATTCGAGACGGATGCGATCGAAAACATCTGGATGATAGAAGGCGTAATTCATCGCCTCCATCATGCCGCATTGTAGGAGATACATCTTCACACGCTCACGTAGATCTTCCTTTGGGACAACCTTCGGAATAGGGATGTCGCCTCTTGGCAGTGTGGTTGGGATATTATCGAAGCCGTAAACACGCGCAATTTCTTCGACCAGATCGATCTCCTGTCCCACATCGGGGCGGAACGTGGGAGCCGTAACTTCAAACGTATCGGACACAGTAAAGCCAAGGCGGGTCAGGATGTCGCACATGTCATCGGGGGCAATCTCGGTTCCGAGGACAAAGTTGGCACGTTCTGGACGGAGTTTAATATTGAGAGCTTCTCGCTTACTTGGATAGACATCGACAATCCCCGCACAGATCTCTCCACCGGCGATTTCCGCGATGAGTTGTGTCGTACGGTTGAGAGCTGGAATAACACCTTCAGGGTCTGCACCACGTTCAAATCGGTGGGAGGCTTCTGTGTGCATCCCCAAAACCTTCGATGTTTTCCGAATGCTTGGCGGGTGGAAGTATGCACTTTCCAGTAACACGTCAACCGTCTGATCGGTAATCTCCGAATCGAATCCGCCCATCACACCAGCCAGCGCAACCGGGTTCTCCGCGTCAGCAATGACAAGCATATCGGGGGTCAACTCCCTCTCTTCCGCATCAATTGTCTTCAATGTCTCACCCGGCTTGGCGCGACGCACAACAATCCGGTTCTCAGTGAGTTGATGGTAATCGAAAGCGTGCAAGGGATGTCCGTATTCCATCAGGACGTAATTGGTAATATCAACGATGTTGTTAATCGTTCCAACGCCGATCGCTTCAAGGCGACGCTGTAGCCAAGTGGGCGAAGGTGCGATTTTTACCCCGCGGATAACTCGCGCTGCGTAACGTGGACAGAGATCTGGTGCCTCAATCGTTACATTGGTGAGATTGTTAATATCCGTTAGCCCCTGTTGGACATTTACGGCGGGCAGCCTGAGTGAATTTTCGGTGATTACGCTGATTTCCCTAGCGACTCCAATCATACTGAGGCAATCGGGGCGATTGGGCGTAATCTCAAGTTCCAACACAACATCGTCCAGACCGAGAGCTTCGACAATCGGTGCGCCAATTTGTGTTTCGTCGGGGAGTTCCATCAAACCTGACGCCTCATCTGAAATTGCCAACTCTTGTTCCGAACAGAGCATCCCTTGCGATTCCTCACCCCGGATTTTTGCCCGCTTAATCGTCAATCCGTTGGGCAACTGTGCCCCGACGAGCGCGACGGGGGCAACCAATCCTTCGCGCGCATTCGGGGCGCCACAAACGACTTGCGCGTCTGCCCCCGATCCCACATCAACATTGCATAGCACTAGTTTGTCTGCCTGTGGGTGCTTATCCACGGTGTTGATTCTACCGACGACCACGCGATCCAGTCCCTCTCCAAGTTGTTTGATGGATTCGATTTCCATACCGAGCATTAGCAAACGCTCTGATAGTGCTTCAGGGGATAGATCGAAATCGACATATTCTTTTAACCACTTGATACTTACGTTCATGATTCATTTTCCTCCACTTATCTCAAAACTGTTGGGCGAACCGCATGTCATTGTCAAACATCAACCGTAAGTCTGGGATGCCGTACTTCAAGGTTGCAATCCGATCGACACCCATGCCGAATGCAAAGCCGGTAAACTGTTCCGGATCGTAATTGACATAATGGAAGACATTTGGATGCACCGAGCCTGCCCCCAAGATCTCGAGCCAACCGGTGCCTGAACAGAGACGACAGCCCCCGCCATGGCAGGTTGTGCAGGAGATATCGACCTCCGCACTCGGCTCTGTGAATGGGAAGAAGTGGGGGCGGAAGCGGGTCCGTGTTCCCTCTCCGAACATCTGTTGCACGAAAGCGTATAATACACCCTTCAACTCACTGAAAGTGACTTGCTCGGCAACTAGCAAACCCTCGACTTGATGGAACATCGGTGTGTGGGAGGCATCGGAATCGCAACGATACACTCGCCCTGGGACGATAATTCGTATGGGAGGCTTCTGCTTTTCCATGTAGCGGACTTGAACCGGTGAGGTATGTGTTCGCAATAGTAAGCTATCAGTGATATAAAACGTATCATGTGAATCTCTGGCAGGGTGCTCCGCGGGTGTATTCAGTGCATCAAAATTGTAATATTCATGCTCAATCTCGGGCCCTTCAGCAACTTGGAATCCCATGCCCCGGAAGATCTCTTGAATACGATCAAAGGTTTGTGTCACCGGATGCTTTTTCCCCAGCTGCGGTGGGCGGCCAGGCAGCGTAATATCCACAGCCTCCGCTGCAAGTTGATCCTCTCGCACTTGTTGGTTCTGGGTTCTTTCAACTTGATCAAATGCCTCTGTGAGGTTTGCGCGTACTTCATTCGCAAGTTTACCAACAACTGGTCGTTCCTCTCTAGAGAGTTTCCCCATGCCTCGCATCACCGTGGAGAGCAGACCTTTGCGTCCGAAATACTTAATCCGCAGAGATTCTAGTTCGCGCAAGTCGCTTACAGTTTCGAGGTCTGTCAACCCTTCAGTCTCGATTTGCTTTAACTCTTCTTGCATATTTATCTCCTGTAAAATTGCAAAAAAAACGCCTATCACCCCGTCCAAGGGACGAAAGTGACAGGCGTCAAGATCTTCCGCGGTACCACCCTTATTGGCAGATATACTATCTGCCCACTTCATTAATCGTTTCGGTAACGGTGAAACTCCCGGCACGAACCTAATTGCCAAAATTGGCGTTCAACTCGGCGGCTCCAGGATGAAATTCGGCGACTCGTTCTAAAGATGCGCTTTCAACCGGTGACGCATCCTCTCTAATTAGAATACTCGAACCGCTTACTTAGTCCTTTCATAGCCTTTACGCAAACTCAATTTTTAGCCTTTCGCAAGTTCCACAATCCGGGCAAATCCAGCCTCGTCGTGGACAGCGAGGTCAGCGAGGACCTTACGATTGAGGTCAATTCCCGCTTTTTTCAATCCGTTCATAAAACGGCTATAAGATAAGCCGTGCATCCGTGCAGCGGCATTGATACGGGCAATCCACAACTGCCGGAATTCCCGTTTCCGCGCTCGGCGATGGGCATAGGCATAATTCCAACCCTTCTCGACAGCCTCCATCGCAGACCGCCTCAGATTATTGCGACCACCACGATAGCCTTTTGAGTGTTTCATGATTCTTTTGCGGCGTTGGCGACGGACGCTACCTGTTTTTACTTTTGACATTACAATCTCCTTAAAACGATATTGGCAACCACCTAGTTGGGAAGCAAGCGACGCAGCCTTTTCTCGTTTGTTTCATCTACGAGAGCACTTCTCCTGAGGTTTCGCTTCTGTTTCGCTGTCTTTGATATAAATAGGTGATTGGAATAAGCCTTGCGTCTACGAATTTTTCCATTTCCTGTGATTTTGAAACGCTTGGCTGAGCCTTTATGTGTCTTAATTTTCGGCATTTGACTGGTGCTCCTCTACTTTTCGGCATTTGGCGTCAAGATCATAAACATGGAACGACTTTCCATCCGTGGGGGCGATTCTATCTCGCCAACATCTGCGACATCTGCTGCAAACCGCCGCAGCATTTCCATCCCAAGATCTGTGTGCAGCATTTCACGCCCACTGAATCTAACAGTTGCTTTGACCTTCCAGCCGTTCGATAAAAACTCGCGGGCATGGCGCAGCTTGAATTGAAAGTCGTGATCTCCGGTTCTTACAGAGGGGAATTTTATCTCTTTCAGGACAACTTTGGCTTGTTTCTTTTTTGCTTCTTTCGCCCGTTTGCTTTTCTCATATTGGAACTTACCGTAGTCCATAATTTTGCAAACTGGCGGATCAGCATTTGGAGAGACTTCTACCAAATCAAGTCCTTCTGCCTGTGCACGGTCTAGTGCTTCATAAACAGGTATGGGTCCAAGTTTGTCGTTTTCGGCAGTGATCAACAAGACCTGCCTTGCCCGAATTTGTCGATTCACTCTGTTTTGCTGCTGTTGCGTTTTTTGCTGGTAACGCCGACCTCTATTTTGAATCTTTGACACCCCTTCTTAATCTGTTGGTGTATATTGTGGAGATCAATTCCTACAATATACAGTGAGTTCCATTTGCTAACTGTGACCTTAATGAAACGGGTTAAAAGTCGAAGTTTTATTATGGAATGTGACACACTTCTAGAATATTTTAGCACATCCGAATCTATGAATGCAAGTGAAAATCCTCTGATATAGATATGTTTAATCTTTGGAACCTCACTCTAAAAGTAATTAACTGTCCAGAGTGTACGTAAAACGATTAGACCGATTCCCATTCCACCGAAGACAAGAATCAGCAGGATACTCACAAGCATTGCCAGCCGGATAATTTTTTTTCCCAATGCGGGTTGCTCAATCGACCAAGCGTGTGCCAGCCAGAAGATCAAGGCGACGCTGATAAGAATTAAAATTGATGCCCCCAAGACACTAAGTAAAAGCCCTGAGAAGTCAACCATCATCATGCTTTCGATCAAAGAACCGCTCTGCGACCAGTGTTTGATAACACCGATCAGAATTCCAATGAGGCTTAGAATGAAAATAAAAAAAGCGATCAGCGTTTTTATGAATGCCGTTTTCATGTCACTCAGAGCGGTATGACCTTGCCGGGGTTCATGATATTTTGTGGGTCTAGGGACTTTTTGATAGTTTGCATCACATCAACGCCTAGTCCGTGCTCCTGTTTGAGAGCGTCGATCTTGCCCAGTCCGATGCCGTGTTCACCGGTACAGGTGCCGTCCATCTCAAGCGCGTATTCTACGAAAAGTTGACTGAGCCGTTGTGCTTCCTTCAACTCTTCGGGACAGTTGGGATCGAGGGGGAATACCACGTGGAAATTGCCATCTCCTACATGCCCAAGCAGCGGCGCAATTAAGCCAGATGCTTGGATTTCCTTCTTAGTTTTGAGGATACAATCCGCCAAGCGTGAAATGGGAACGCAAACATCCGTGACATACCCAACCGATCCGGGGCGGAGTGCCAGTGAGGCGTAATAGCTGTCATACCGTGCTTGCCAGAGTCTGTTGCGCTCTTCCTCTCCAGCTGCCCACTGAAAGCCTTCCCCACCATGTTCGCGAACAATTGTGCCCACAGTTTGCGCTTGCTCGGTCACCGCTGATTCTGAACCGTGAAATTCAAAAAGGAGTGTTGAGGCGGCTTTGTAATCTAGGCCTGAGTAAGCATTAACCGCGCCCATTTGCACTTCATCCAGTAACTCCAGTCGCGCCACGGGAATGCCGGACCCAATCACTTGGATAGCCGTATTGGATGCTGCTGCAACATCTGAAAACGCACATACTGCTGCCGAAACAGCCTCCGGTGTTTTCACCAGTTTCAATGCTACCTCTGTGATAACGCCCAGTGTTCCTTCCGACCCCACAAATAACCGCGTCAAATCATAGCCCGCGGAGGATTTACGGGCGCGACCTCCGGTGCGGATGATATTCCCATCGGCGGTTACTACTGTCAATCCCAGTACATTCTCTCGCATGGTGCCGTAACGTACCGCGGCGTTACCTGATGCGCGTGTTGCTGCCATACCGCCCAACGACGCATCTGCCCCCGGATCGACGGGGAAGTAAAGCCCCGTCCCCGTTTCAGAGAGATGACTGTTGAGTTGGTACCGTGTGACTCCTGCTTGCACTGTTGCGTCCATGTCGCTCTGATTGACCTGAAGAATTTGGTTCATCTGCGTCAGATCGACGCAGATACCCCCATGGATAGCCACAACCGCCCCCTCAACTCCGGTCCCTGTACCAAAGGGAACAATCGGAACCGAATACCGGGCACAGATTTTCACGATTTGGGAGACTTCAGTGTTAGTGTGGGGGAATGCGACAGCATGCGGCAGATGGGGTAGGTGATGAGAAACATCCTTTGCGTGATCTTCCCGAACATCTTTCGCCGTGGTTAGGCGATCGCCTAGCAAACTGTGTAATTCACTGAACACTTCAGCGCTCATAGCGGCATCTTGGTGGTATTGTGCGGCTGTATGGCTACTCATCCTATCTCTTCCTCATACATCGTGGAGGATTCCCTCTCGTCTTATCCTGTGAAATGGAGATTTTGGACATGTCAATCATCGGGAAGCGGTTTCAGAAGTCGGAGGGTCAAGTATCTACGTTGGGCGTGTACGCGATGCGCCAAAGAGTTCCTCTAACTTCTCCCGCACTTCAGTGAACAGGCTCGGACTAGGTGGGGGATTCGGCGGTCCGAGTAGGTTGTTGGGATACAGTCCTTGAAGTTGTACTGTTGACTTCATTACCCCCAGCCAGTTTTTGTCAATTGCCCATTTGAGCCAGGGTTCTTCATAACGATAAACCATCTCCCATCCTTGAGCGTAGTTTCCTTCAACTAGCAACTGATAAAATTGCAAGGCGATATCGGGGCGGAAAGGTGCGATGGGACACAGGTAGGCAGGTGACCCAATCTGGTGTCCGAACACGAAGTTGCGCATTTGTCCGCCGCTGACCACACCAAATCCTTCATTCTTTGTGGCGCGGACCAAGTCGTAATAGTCATAAAAGGGATGTGCATCGTTCTTCATGCCAACGATGTTGGGACGCTGCGCCAATTCCGCTACAACCTCCACGGGGAATGGTGGTGGTGCAACACCCCAGAGCAATAACGGTATGTCGGAGGCATCTTCAATCAGGTCGAAGTATCGGACCAATGTCTCTCGCGTCTTGGGCAGCCAGGGGTTAATTTGCACCTTGACAGCATCAACGCCAACGGCGTCAGCGTGTTTCAGAAAATCGCAGGTCTTCGCTGGTTTCCAGTAACTGGTAGATGTAATGTAGAGCGAGCGTCCGTCGTTGGCGGACGCAATGGTCTCTGTTAATTCCCAGAGCTCTTCATCACTGATGCTTGCAAATTCACTGCTCCCGTAAGTGAGCAAAAGCACAGGGGTATTCTCTTCACATAGCCAGTTGACATATGCTCCGATGGCGTCGTAGTTGATTGTGCCATCTACATTGAAACAGACATTGATGGGGACTACCGGTCCTTTCATACGTTCTAATACTTGTGCAGCTCTGTCCATGATTAAGCCTCCAGCGGCAATATGCAAATGCAAATAAGGTATTGCTACCATCCCGCCTGTTTAAGAAACTCTAACGCCATAAGCGTATGCCCTTCCGGATTTGGGTGAACGCCATCTTGGGTTGTCCACAACGCTCCCTGCCGCGCAGCCACCGCTCGGTCAAACGCTTCGTTTGTGCGTATCAATTGGGCGTTAAACTCGTCCGCGAGCCGATGGATAATCTCATTATAAGCATCAACGTCTAACGGGCGGGGCTGGGGGACGTCTTCCTCAATATAAAAAGTCTCGAATATGAAAAGTCCTGCGCCCAATTCATCCTTCGCACGAGTGAGGATACGTCGATAGCACGTCTCCCACTCTGGCAAATATGTTTCGTTTGGAATATCTGCCCCAAGTTGCCGTGACGCATTATTGATGCCAATCTTCACTGACAACCAGTCCGGTTTTTCGGTGATAACATCTGTATCCCATCGCGCTTCAAGTCCTTCAACGATATCGCCGCCGATGCCTTTATTGACATACTCAATGCGACGCTCCGGATATTTTGCGGTGATTAGCTCCGTTACCTTTTTTACATAACCGCTCCCAAGTGGCGCGTGGTCGCCGCGCCGCCCGCAGTCGGTGATACTATTACCAATAAAAAGCACCTTTTCACCTGATTGAAACAGTAGGTTGCTCATAGGTTTCCTCTCATTTCGGCTTCACTCGTCCGTGGCCGAAACTATAGTTTTGCAAGGGAATTGCTGCAATAGAGACAGATCTTGTGTCCCGATCCGATCGGAAGCAACCACAAGTTTCTTAATCCCGATCTATCGGGGGGGTGCCTCTACCATACAATTGTAGAGGATGGTGCACGGTCTGTCAAGACAAACTGAATTACCAAGCCGTTAAGAAAAATCTCAATATTTGTCACATTTTTGTTGTATTATGCGTTTGGTTTAGTAGAGGAATTGCAGGTGCCATCTTCATGTTTCATTCCGGTTGACATGGGTGCGACACCGTGATATAATCTTCACATCAAACCTGATTTTTTTGGGAGTATAGTATGCCTCGAAAGAGAACGATTGCTTTAACGGTAAGTCAAATCGCTTTAGGTGGTTCTATCGGTTTGGCGAGCGGATGGCTTTGCTGCTTGATTGTCGAGCTGCTCTTATGGAAAGGCTTAATCGGTGACCGTGTTCAGCACGGTTTTTGGGTAAGTTTACTCCTGCTTATTTCCTTTGGTGTGACATACGGGAGTGCTCTCGCTGGTGTTGCTGAAGGCGTTATCTTTGCCGGACGTCGCTTCGGCGTTAGTATAGATCGCAAGCGCACATATCAAGGCGCCTTCCTTGGTGCTCCTGCGATAGTAGCGTTGATGTCATTGCTGAATATCCACTGGGAAGCATTGGTTGCCTCGAATTTACTGTTCTACATACTCCTAAATGTAGCGCAATTACTTGCCCTTATCATATCTCTACCCCTTCGCATGTTGCTAGCGATAAAATGCCCTCCCGAGCTCTTGTACATCGTTGCAGCACCAATTGGCGCAATCCTTGGGTACCGGCTTGGTATGGAGCGGAGGCGGACAGCGTCAATTGAACCCTAGCCTAAATCCAGACTGTCAAGATTTTCAGACGCCATGCAATAGCGTGCCGGTGTGTGGCGAAACACCCTATGAATTGGAGAATCACCCAAATATGGAATATTTCGACCCGTTTGATGATAAACCAAGATGTGAATGTGGGGTGTTCGGCATTTTGGGACACCCTAGGGCGGTTGAATTCACTTACTTGGGTTTACGCGCCCTTCAGCACCGTGGTCAGGAAAGTGCAGGAATTGTTGCTGCAGACGACAATGCGTTCACATATCATCATGGTATGGGACTTGTTGCGAATATCTTTGATTCGGATACCTTGGGAAAGCTGGAGGGCAAACTTGCGCTGGGACACAACCGTTATTCGACAACCGGGCATAGCACCCTTCAGAACGCCCAGCCGCTGGTGCGGGAATACAAGCGGGGGCCCCTCGCGATTGCACACAATGGAAATCTTGTCAATGCCCAGCGTATCCGTAATGACCTTGAGGATGCTGGTTCAATTTTTAGCACGACTTCTGACACAGAGGTTATTGCTCACCTCATTGCCCGTTCCCGACAGACGCTGCTGGAAGATCGTATCTTGGATGCGCTCAAAGAGATTCGCGGTGCGTATTCACTTGTCTTCATGGGAAGATCTATCTTGATCGGTGTGCGAGATATATACGGTTTCCGGCCACTCTGGTTAGGTCGCGTTGGTGATTCCTATGTTATTACCTCTGAAACGTGTGCCTTCGATGTGATTGAAGCGGAGCCAATCCGCGAGATTAGTCCCGGTGAAATGGTTATTATTACCGAGACAGATAAAGAACCGGAATCATTTATGTTTGGGCAGACGTTACCCCATCTGTCACAATGTATTTTTGAATATATTTACCTTTCGCGTCCAGACAGTGTTGTGTTCGGTGAACTCGTTAACCGGCCCAGACGTGAACTTGGTAGACAGTTGGCACGTGAGTGCCCCGCAGCAGCAGACATTGTCATCCCTGTGCCAGATTCAGCAACACTTTCTGCGTTGGGATATTCAGAAGAATCGGGTATTCCGTATGATGTAGGACTCTACCGGAACTCCTATGTGGGACGCGCTTTCATGAACCCGTCACAAGAGGTTCGCGAACTGATGGTCAAGGTGAAATTGAACCCGATTCGTGATGTACTTGAAGGCAAGCGCGTTGTGGTGGTTGATGATTCGATTATGCGGGGAACTGAGAGCCGGAAGTTTGTAAAGATGCTTCGTCAGGGCGGTGCTACAGAGGTCCACGTCCGTATCGCTTCTCCGCCGAATAAATTCCCCTGTTTTTACGGTATTGATACCCCTACCCGCAAAGAATTGATCGCTAGCTCACACACCATCGAAGAAACGTGCAAATACATCCGCGCAGATAGCTTGGGATACCTCAGCATTGAAGGCATGCTCAAGAGTATGAAGTCGCCCGAAGATTTTTGCACGGCTTGTTTTGATGGAAGCTATCCAGTTGAATTTAGTGGGCAATCGACGTCACAACTCCCTATTACTTTTATGAATAAAGGGGATTAATGGTTGCAGAGGAAGCCATTCCCAAGGAGTAACCCGATGCAGAACAGATTGAGAAGAGAACGGTCTGAATCTTCCCACCCTTTTCAAAACGTCCGACGAGGCTTATCCACATCGCAGGGTCGATTCACCTTTTACGCCATCATCTTATGCGCGGTTCTTGGCATAGTGGTATACCAACCAGCGATCTTATTGGTTCAAAAACTGAGTCCAACAGTTACTCCACAAGTCGCCGCAGAGCAGGCAATGTTAATCACTGTTGGATTATGTATTGTGGTATTAGTCGCTTCCCTGTTAAAGATGGATAAGATAATGACTCTCATTGGCAACCGACGCTTAGAATCGTTTAATCAACGCATGGAGAAACGAAAGGAATCTGACAACTCTGATGTCTGAACAAGGGTTAACATATGCTAGTGCAGGCGTTTCCATCGACGCACAAGAGGACGCTCTGAAACGCTTAAAACCCCTTCTCCAATCGACTCACCGTCCAGAAGTCTTAAGCGAGGTTGGTAATTTCGGGGGGCTGTTTGCACTCGGTGAATACGAAAAGCCGGTCTTGGTGTCTAGCACTGACAGCGTTGGCACAAAGCTCAAGGTTGCCTTTATGACAGGACGACACGATACGGTTGGGTTCGATATTGTGGCGCACTGCGGAAATGATATCCTTGTTCAAGGGGCGGAACCGCTTTTTTTTCTAGATTACATTGGCACAAGTAAACTCCACCCTGAGGTCATTGAGCAGATTGTGAGTGGCGTGGCGGCGGGCTGCCGGGAAATCGGATGTGCGCTAATCGGCGGAGAAATTGCAGAGATGCCGGAACTCTATGCGATGGGTGAATATGACCTCGTCGGTACAATGGTCGGTGTGGTCGAGGAGGCGCAATTAATCACGGGAAGCAGGATTGCGCCGGGGGATGTCTTGGTTGGTTTGAGTTCACTTGGCTTGCACACAAACGGTTTTTCGCTTGCTCGGCGAATCGTGTTTGAGGTTTGCAGCTATGAAGTAGATCAGTACATTCCTGAACTCGGCACAACGATTGGCTCGGAGCTGCTTGCGTGCCACAAGAGTTACGTGAAGAGTGTCCTTGCCCTATCGGAATGTTGCGATATTAAAGGCATCGCTCACATTACGGGTGGCGGGTTGTCAGATAACATCATCCGCATTCTTCCTCCGAATTGCTGTGCAGAGGTTCGGAGAGGCACATGGGACATACCGCCAGTCTTTCCCTTTCTTCAGGAAAAAGGTGGCGTGGATGAGGCCGAGATGTACCATGTTTTTAATATGGGCGTTGGGTTGGTATTGGTGCTGCCGTCGAATCAGATCGATATAGCAATTGTCTCACTCCGAGAGTCGGGTGAATCACCTTCTCTGATTGGTGAGATTATCCATGGAGAAAGGTGCGTCGAAATTATCTGAAAAAACTCGATTAAAGGCTGAGATAATGTTCCAGCCGCCGTTTTTCTGCTAGCACTTCAACTCGCCTGCCGGATTTGTCTCCACAAGACCTGCCGCCCACCGGTCCCTACGTCACCCAACATATCGTGGCTTCCCTTCAACTCCAATTCTCAATCCGTCAACATTGAAAAAAGTGCGAAGTTTGTGTGCCTGTACAGACCAGATCTGTGTTAAGGCAACTGTGCCTCAATACGGTTTACATCCTGTGTCGCTTGATCAAACTGCTGAATTGACCTCAACAGTGCTTTTGCCACCTTATCTTGGTAGCTAGGAGAATTGAGTTTTTTGTACTCTGCTTTGTTGGATAAGTATCCCAGTTCGACCAAAAGGGCTGGCATCTTGGTATCGACAAGGACTCGGAAAGGTGCGCGTCTGACCATTTTGTCCGGCGCACTTCGATTCCGATTTCGCGCTCCGAGATGGGAAGCAAGTGCGGATTGCACAATACGGGCGGCTTCCCAACTATATTTTTCAACGCCTCTCTTATTTAGATTACTAATAATAAAATCGATGGGGTTGATGCCCTCTTCGTCGTTTTCCCATTTGGCTAATTCTGCTGCGAATTTATCAGTCGCTTGTAAGTTAAAGATATAACTCTCCAATCCGTGAACACGAGAATTGGGATGTGAGTTACAGTGAATGCTGATAAACAGAGTCTCACTAGCTGGGAATTGATTGGCAAAACGGGCACGGTCTGTTAATGAAATCCAATGGTCTCCTGACCGGGTGAGGTAAACGTTATATGTCGTTTTTTCCCGAATTAGTGCTGCCACTTTGCGGGTAATTGTCAAGTTAATATCCTTTTCATCTTCGCGTCCCGGACCGACATTGCCAGGGTCTCTACCTCCGTGTCCAGCATCGAGTACAATGGTGCTTAAACGAAATGGAGGTTTGGTTTTAGTTGTAGGTTCGGCGGATTTAGATGCACTTGCTAATAGCCCTGTGGTAGATACAGACAAGAATAGCATCACCACAAGGATGAGCGATTTCTGTGTTACGTTCATTTGTCTTCTCCAAGCTATATTTTGAATAAATCGCTATGCTGCGCCTAACGCAGGGTTTCTTGGATTGGTTTCATGAGAACGTGTGTAAACGAAAAAAATAGTACTTGTGGCTTTGACATACTCCCAAACCTAGAGGATTGGGATTCCCGTTCCTCAAGGAGTGGAATTGTGCTATCGACAAAGTTAGCCATCCGAAGGCGGTCTTACAACTTCTCCTTCAAGGGTTGATGCCCCAACCCTGAATATATTGATAGCGGCATTACGATCTCTATCTAACTGCGTGTGGCAGTCTGGACACTGCCACGTTCTATCACGGAGACTCAACGTTTCATTCACCGCACCGCAAACTGAACAGGTTTTACTCGAAGGATACCATCTATCAATGAAAGTGATTGTGACGCCTTTTCTGGATGCGACATACACCAACTTCGTGCCGAAATCGGCAAAGCCGAGATCACTCACCTTGCAACCCCAAAGCGACTTCATGCCTTGTAGATTCAAATCCTCAAGGCGTATCTCATCGTATGCGTCGGTGAGTTAGTGTGCCAACTTCCAATGGAAATCCTGGCGTTGGTGTTCAATCTTTCGGTGCTTACGACAAAGATTAAGCCTTGCTCATTGACGATTCTTTGAACCTTTTCGTTTCCGTGAATGGTTACGGTTCGCATGTTTGATAGCGTTGAGACTGCGTGTGAAAGACTGTGGCGATTCTATATCGTTGCCGTCTGACCCTGTAAGATAGGTCTTCAGACCGAAAATCGCATAGTAGTGACTTGAAGTGCTACGCAGTGATTCCAGACAGAAGCGTGTCCTTCTATCGTCGTGTGCAACGCCCGATTGCCGTGGTTGGAATACAACTTGAACTTATAGGTTTTCATCGAAATGTCCTCTGTACCGATTCTCCGCTTCAAGAAGTGTGGGAGTCCCGCCGTGCGACGGGGTGAAGCCTCCCACATAGGACACGATAATTATATAATGCAGAAAACAACGCTAAAGCGTGGGTGTATCCCAAGCGTAAGCGATTGGGGTTTACCCCTAAAGTTGAAAGAGATAAATTCAGATAGTTTATAGAGGAAGTACATCAGGAAATTTGAATCGCGCAATATTAAATATTAGGTTAAATTTGGACTGAATTATCGTGCTATACATCGGCGGGAAAAAGAATTCTTGGTGCATGCAGCGACGGAAATTTAGGACCGGTCCGAACCAGAAGCCGGTTCTTCGGCAGGAACATCGTCAGGAGAGAGAGATGGAATGTAGAGAATGAGTCTGCAACTTCCACAACGGATAAGTTGCTCATATTTACGAGCCTCCTGTAGCGTTTGCGGTGGAATTGTGAGATGACAATTGCCGCACGCATTGTCAACAACCAGTGACACGAGCCCCTTGCGATAACGTTTGAACCGGGCTTGATACTGGTCTATTAACCCTGAATCAATTTGGTGGACAAAGTCTTGTTGCTTGCCTTGCCATTTTACGATTGCTCTTTTGAGGTCTTTTGCTTCCTGCTCGTATGCGGCTTTCTGCGCGTTATGTTTTTTCTGCTCGGCAGCAAATTCCTTCTGTTGTTGGGCGAGTTCCTCGTTGAGCTGATCTATTCGCAACATCGCCGATAAAATCTCATCTTCTATTTCCGCTTCCTTTACTTCGATAAAGCTGATCTCTTTATCTAGTGCTTGGTATTCTTTGTTACTTTTCACCTCCCGCAACTGTGCTTGATATTTACTACGCTGCTCGCCCTCCATTTCAAGTTCTGCTGTCTTGGACCGCTGCAATTTTTCTGCGTCAGCCAGCTGTTCCTGTTTTTCTTGTAACTTTTGTTGATGGAGCTGAAGCTGTGCATCCGCCTTCTTAATCTTGAGTGGGACTGATTTGAGTTTATTGTCCAACGTCAAGATTTCGGCGTCAATCTGTTGAAACTCGTGCAACAATCGTAACTGTTCCTGTAAGTCGAGATTAGGCATTACTTTCAGGCTCCTGTTCTGCAAGAAAGGCGAGGAAGATCCCCAACTGATATAACAAGATTAGTGGAATTGCCATTAATAACATAGACAGTAGATCCGCCGGTGTCAACAGTGCTGCTGCAACGAAGATAAACATAACAGCATATCGCTGCCGCTCTCGGAAACCTTGAGCATTAATGACGCCGATTCGTGATAGAAACGCCATAACAATTGGGAGTTCAAACGCGACACCGAAGGCTAGAAGCATACCGGTTGCAAACCCCACATACTTATCAATACTCCATAGGTTTCCAACGCCCACATTAGCGAAGAGACCGGCAGCAAATTGGACGACGACGGGTAAGACGATCAAGTAGGCAAAAACTACCCCAACAAGGAAGAAGAAAACGATAATTAGAAATAGTGGAAGCGCGAACTTCCTCTCCTGTTGTGTTAAGGCAGGGAAAATAAATGCCCAAGCCTGATAGAGCACAACGGGCGATGCAAGCAATACCCCAAAGGTAACGGCAATCTTGAGAAAAGCCATGATGGCTTCACCGGCTCCAATTTTATTAAGCTGAACCGTGCTTACTGCTTTTGCTTTCAGGACAATCGACAGGAACGCCATGAAAGAGCCGTCTGAACCGACACTTCGATTTATCCAATTCGCCAATTGCGCGTTGAGTGGTATGTCAGCGGGTCGTTTTATGATTTGCACAGCCGAGTCCTTGAACCACAGGCTTATAAATGTGCATATCACGATCGCAATCAGGGAGATGATAATTCGTCGGCGGAGTTCTTCAAGATGATCCAAAAAGGACATTGATGCATTAGGAGCCATGCTAATAACTAAACCGTCTTATTCGCGGATTTCGTCGAATCGCGCTCGTTTTCATCAATTGATTCGGCAATGTCGTTTTGAATCTCTTTGCCGGCGTTTCTAAACTCTCGAATCGCCTTTCCAAGTGAGCGACCCATATCCGGTAAGCGCTTCGGACCGAAAACCAGAAGTGCAATGATAAGGATAACAATCAGTTCCCATGGACCAATTGGCATAGTGATCCCTCCAAAAGAATGAACGTTATGACGCTGAAAGACTGTGATATTGTGCTATTTTAAGCTTCTCCAACTAAAAACAGTGATATTATACTGTATGCTTTTTGGAATTGCAATCGTTTTGTCATGGACGATAGAAGTTTCGGCCTCGCCTGATATGGACTTCCAAAACCAACGGAAGTAGACGTGGAACCCCCATTTACCAGATGAATCGATACATCGGCTTTTCCAACACTACGCCAATCAGTGCCCACACGCCGCCGACGAGAAATTCGCCCAGTATCAATCCAAGAAAGAACGGTGCTAAGCTACGAAACGTCTTCAAGCCGCCAAAGCGTAGGATGCACCACTTAATGATCCAACTGATAAACACCGAAAACCAGAAAAAATTGACGGCCCATGTGCCGGAGATGCCATATCCAACCGGGTATAGAGGCCACCAAACAAAGCGTGTGCGCACAGCGGTAAGCAGGAAGGTGAAGACTACCCCGAAGCACATCGCCAAGATTGACAGAACGTCGACAGGTGCCGGGTTGGTAAGCCAGCTTTGTGTGCGTCGGAAGATAGATCCATACCACACCTCCCACGCGCCGGACTTGTAGCCGATGTGCAACGAAAACCAGAACGAAGTTAATGGACTGAGAACAACTGCAAGCAGTATGGCGTATCCGACACGACGTGACGACACCCCTGTGCGCTCTGCGAGTTTCAATGCCTCTAGCTGGTGTGGCATGGCGTTGCCCCGATAGGCGCGATTGAAGCAATACACAAGCGAGAAGAGGGTGAGGCTTCTTGCCCCTAGCCGTCGCATACCGAACATCTTTGGCAGTAGAACATCGGGTCCCATCGCACGTAAATCGTGGATAGGTGGCCCTAACTCCGCACGGATACGGGTAATAACGGTTACCGTTGTGAAATGGATGACAAGCACGAGAAATGCAACCCAAAGGGGTAGTCCTGCTGCTGCCCAAAAACCGACCAACAACATGAAGCCGATGATCAGTCCGAGCACAGCGGTGCGATAAGAGATTGGTTCGTTAGCTTCGATTCCGCTCCCTGATGAATCCCCTTGTTCCGGCCCCTCACCTTGGGAGCTAGAAAGCCTTTGAGATGAGGACCCCCGCCATGCACTTACGAGCACGGTTCGCAAATGCCGCCTTGCTCCCCATAGCGTGATAATCAGCACGCCAACACAGACTCCGAATGATTGATCAAAGATGAAGGGAAAACCGGGGATATGCTGAAGGCCGAAAACACTCCCCATTATCATTTCAAACTTCCAGAAAACGTAGAAGAACCAGAAGGTGAAGGAGAGATCGAGGGGGATAAAATATCCCATCCCAATGGCGAAGGGAAAAATAACGACCGGCGTCCAGCCGATAGCGTTCCACGGTTTCGTAGTAAAAAAGGGGCGTAGGTCAAAGAATTCGCCACCGAGTCCGGGGATAATGGGGAACAGGAAATGCAGCCCGTTGATGAGATCCATGCCGCCGGCGAGAACAAATCCTGCCCACATTAATCGATTCCGAAAGAAATCTATCGTGGTCATTTGCTGCGGCAGTTCGATGATTGGATAGCTGAGCCGTTCTGCCTCAATCCACTGTTTCCGCAGGATGGCGTTGATGCAGAAAGCGGTGAAAAGGAGGACGATGATAAATCCGGACCATGCAAAAACGGGCTGCCACCATAACCGAAGATTTTCAGCGAGATAAAGACTGGATTCCCCAACGAAATAGGGTGTGATACTTTTTTTCTCGGTCAGTGCCAGCCAATCGGGGATGTAGTGGTGAAACAGTGTCGCCCATTCGTTTTCCTCATTTGACATCCAGCCGACGACCGCTATATTGGTGACAACGACTTGGAACAGGTCGTGCCCGCCGATTGCGGAGGCGACGGAGAGCATCGCGTAGAGTGTCAACAATTCGCCCTGTGTCAATGCCAAGTTTGGCGAAAAGCGGGCGAGCCAAAAGTTCGCAACCACCACAAACACGAAAATGAAAATCACATTGAAGAAGAGCGACATGGTCGTTGGGAGACCTTGCTCCCAACGCAACATCGCAAATAACCAGTAGTTGTTGACAACAATGAGGCCTAGACCTAGCCAGATTGTGCTCCAACGGATCTGTGGTTGTTGGAGTTGGGGTGCCGAATATTGGGCTTGGGGGTTCAATGCGATTTCTTTCGGGCTTATACCATTTCTCATAGGGAGGGCTAGCAAAGACAGAAACCTCTTGAGAATACGTTCCTTGTGGATTATAATATCTGATATGATCCGCGAGCGAAGACTGCGTCGAGTTCGCAGATCTATATTATAGCTGTTTCCGTTGCGTTGTCAACCTTTTACAGGGAAGAGGTCACCCGACAGGAGGTGTTGTTCACGCACGGGGATTGTCAGGTTGCAGGACTCTGGCAGCAATCAAATTACACAACTGAAATCAGGTAGTTGCTTCGTATCACTCATCACGCAGGAGGTATCGTCATTGAAGCCAAAAATTTTTATTACCCGTCCAATCCCAGAAAAAGCCTTGGCAATGATCGAGGCAGAATGTGAAGTTGATATATGGCCTACGAGCGAGATTCTACCCCCGACTGCAGAGCGGTTGCCGGGGCTTGATGGGCTAGTCACCTATAGTCACGAACCAGTAACAGCAGAGATGATCGCTAGCGCGCCAAATCTTAAGGTAATTTCCAACGTCGGTGTTGGATATAATCACATTGACGCGGAGGCAGCGAGGGCACAAGGCGTTGCGGTTGGCAATACGCCCGGCGTGTTGAGCGAAACCACCGCCGATACGACTTTCGCGCAACTCCTTGCAGCGGCACGACACCTCGTCCCCGCCGGTGTCTACGTTCAGGAAAAGCGTTGGACATGCTACGATCCGAATATCTTTCACGGATACGACGTACATCACGCAACGCTCGGCATCATCGGCATGGGCAGAATCGGTTATGAGGTTGCCAAAAGGGCATTGGGATTCGATATGCGGGTTCTGTATTACAAACGGACTCGCCGCGAGGACTGGGAAGCGGAGTTGGGAATTGAATATGCCAGTTTTGATCGCGTACTCGAAGAATCTGATTTTATAACCTTGCATGTCCCGATGACGCCGGAGACTCATCATCTAATTGGTAAGGCGGAGTTCCAAAAGATGAAGCCTACAGCGATCCTTGTGAATATTGCACGGGGACCGGTGGTGGATTCAGCGGCACTGTACGAGGCGTTAAAGACTGGGGAAATCGCACGCGCTGCACTTGATGTAACAGATCCAGAACCCATCCCAACAGACGATCCATTGTTGACACTCGACAACGCTCTCATCTTCCCGCATCTTGGTAGTTCAACGTTACAGACCCGCACGCGGATGGCAACGATGGCGGCTGAGAACCTGCTGGCTGGGTTAAAGGGAGAGCCGCTGCCCTATTCTGTGTTTGGTTAAAAATCAGGGAGATTTATGACTTGTGTTTTATGCAAAATTGGATCGACGACGACTGCAAATTCTATCGTTGGCTAAACGGGAACATAAAATGACAGTCGCGGACATCTATCCGTTGGATGCTGAGACACCGCCGTATGAAAATGACGATTTGCGAATAGTGGCAGATCGGATCATTCAAGCCCATCAGACGAGAAAACAGGTGATATGGATGATGGGTGCGCACGTCATGCGGCGGGGCAATTCGCGCTATATCATCGACCTGATGGAACGTGGCGTCCTCACACATATAGCAACAAACGGTGCCGGTGCCATCCACGATTTTGAACTCGCACTGATTGGTGCGACGCTGGAGGATGTGGAGCGGTATATCTGGGATGGAAAGTTTGGTAACTGGGAGGAGACCGGACGTTACATGAACGATGCAATTGCCCGCGGTTATCACGACAAAATCGGCTTCGGCGAGGCGATCGGTCGGCTCATTCAAAATGGAGACGATGGCGTCGAGTTTCCACACCGAGAGATTAGCATGTTCGCGGCGGCATATCGTTTAGGGATTCCGCTGACTGTGCATAAAGGGATCGGCTACGATATCATTGACCAACACCCCGCCGCCGATTACGCTGCGATGGGTTACACAACCGGCGAGGACTTCCTGCGCTTCGCTCACAGTGTCTCAAAATTAGAAGGGGGTGTGTTCCTGAACTTAGGTTCTGCGGTGATGGGACCGGAGGTCTATCTCAAGAGTCTGTCGATGGCACGCAACGTCGCCGCGCAACACGGGGAGGAGATCCGGCATTTTACGACAGCAAATTTTGATTTAATAGAATTCTCCGATTTCCGGGAGGAGGGCAGTCCAACAGATGCCCATTACTACCACCGTCCCAAGAAGACAATCCTTGTCCGCACTGTGAAGGATGGCGGCGAGAGCTACCATATCTCTGGAGATTTCGATCGCACCATTCCGAAACTATATTCCTTCATCACCCAGGCTCTGGACTAGTCCGCTTGACCTGCGTGGACGACAAGAGAAATAAGTGGACATTTACCAATAACTCCGACCTTCGTGAAGTTTGCAAAGTCCCCCTGATAACGGTTTCCCCCTTAGATAAGGGGGGGTTGGGGGATTTAGGGGGTTGGCTGTGCATTGGGAGTGTCTAAGTAATTCTAAAATCTACCATAAAAATAGTTTCATCCCACCCTTTTGAGAAATGCCGAGCAAAAATGGCTTGACACATCTAAATTCCCACTTCCTAAGAAGTCACGCATCTCATGTTTCTCGCCTAAAGTTTTACATACCCATCTTTCTGATCTGTATGGGTTGCGCCGGAAGCAGCGGTAAGGGGCAGCATACGGTTTCGGTTGCCGACCTGCGGGCACAGCTGCAGCCATTGAAGCGGATTGGTGCCTATGCCGGTTTTGATGTGAACACGGGTATACTTTATATGGGAAACGACTCCATAGAACGCTGGATTCGCCTGAATCAAGAAGAACACGCGGTTCGGACTATCCGCTACGCTCATAAACCATCAGGGCAAAACTATGTAGATCGACCGAGCGAGGAATTTCGGTTTCGGATCGGGAAGATTGTCTTTTCTGGAAACAGCAACCTGCCGACTTACAACGATTATCAGATTGTCCAGACAATGGGCGGAAGCAAGCGAGTTACAGTTCAATTTACTTATGAGTCAGGCGAGGAAGCGAAACCAACTTTTTATTTGTGGATTCACTACGAGATTTACCCCGATCTGCCAGTGATTCGCAAATGGCTGACGATTCAGAATCTGACGGATTCAGCCTTTTTTGTGGAGGATGTGGTAATTGAGTCTTTATCTCTGTTTGCGGGACGGGAGGACAGCCTTCAAATCTGGCGGTGCGGAATTTCGGGGGTAGCAGAGGAGCCACTGCCAACACCTTGGGAAGGAGGCACATCGGACGCCTTTATTCTGGTGGGTGATACTAGCATTAATGGCAGCGTGGTGCTAGGGAATGAAAGTGCAGGTATCTTCAAACACTACACGGTCTACTCGGATCGAGAGACGGTGTCGATTGGTTTAAGACCGACAACAGCCATCAATGGAACTGAAATCCGAGTGCCACCAAGTCAGTCAATAGACAGTCCCAAAGTCTGGACGATGCTTGTTGAAGGCAATCTCCAAGCTACGATTGAAGAGATCTCACGGAATACCTCAAGGTATATTCCACTATATTCTAAAGATGCGAGACTGCAAATCCCTGAAATTCGATGGATAGCACTGGAAACTGAGTGGGAGGTATCAATAAAATCGATGCGCCCCGGAGATTTAATTGCAATCGATTATGACTGGAACATCGAAGACCTGCAAACAATAAAGCAGATAAGTCAACGGGTGCATGAAGGTGGAGGTAAGTTCGGGATCCGGCTCCCAATTGCTGAGATTGACACAGCCATTTTGGATCGTCCAGAGTGGCAATTGGCACCGGTGCCGGTATTCCAATGGCACACAGTGCCGGAAAACCACGATGCGGAGGAAAAAACCGGACAAGGACAAGAGGAAACACAGCAATCCGTACCTCCGATAGTTTATTGTGTTTTGAGCGATTACGGTTACTATTTCGCACAGGCTGTAAAAACGTTGCTTGACGAAACAGCGGCGGATCTACTCATCTTGGATCGCCCGATTTTGGGGGCACCGGGCAGCCTCTTAAAAGGCTGCGATGCGCTGGGGCATCAGCATTATACACGCGCCGAGTCTATTAGCGTCATTTATCAATGGCTTTTTGGGTTTGCTGACCATTTGCATCGGGAATACCCGGCGTTGCGGTTGGGGATTACGACTAGTGCTTATGGAGTCGAACAGCCAGACGCTGCGTGTCTCGCACATTTCGATCTGTTCTTTGATGATCCGTGGGTAGATCTCCCGTGATTCGTTGTATCGGCGATTCATTATCAGCACATACAACTGTTGGTGCCCGATGAATTGGATACCGACAGCACATACTAGGGCGCGATGTTCCTCTGTTGCGCCCTATCAAAACGCGAGGGAAATAGCCCCGCGTTATCCGCCGCCGACAACCTCATAATTCGTATTCAGGTATACGTCGCCAACCTGTCCCGCACAGTTGTTTTGCGCTTCGCCGAACCCTTCAGCAACCGAGTATGGATCTACATTTTCAGCCTGCGATAAACTGAATATAGATAAGAGTCTTTGAGCACTGTCGCTGAGGGTCAGAGAACGATAGACTCCCGGGCGCCCGAAAACTCTCTCCTCCACAGACTGGATATGAGAGACAGGATGCTTTTTGAATCCTGCGTAGGCACCGCCAATCCAGTAACGGTCCCCCGTATATGCACGTCCTTGGCTATCGGTCTGTGCCCGGTTTTGGTTAATGATGCTGGAGTTACCATAATCGGGTGGCTGCTTCCACCTCCTATCTGCTGATCCCTTGATGTACGCTGTGCATAGATACGACGATCGATCCCCGGCAGGTGTTGCATTAATACTGCTCCACGCTGAAGTGTGCACCAGGTAATGCCCGTATTCATCAGGAACGTCATCTCGATAGGCATGGTGCCCCACCGTAGCAGTGATATTATGATACAAATTCGTATCATACCTTTTTATTTCTTTATGCGGTACGATGTCTACGGATTGTGCCGCTGCGGTGGTTGGTAATATGCTAATCATTAACAGCAACAAAAGCGGGATATAAGGAAGGGGTGTAACGTTTCGCGCTATTTTCCTCATATTCGGCGTTGTGTGAATCTGTGTAGTCATTTCCCTTCTCCTTTATAAAGGTGATAGTTGTAGTTCCACCCCCCGAGTCGTTCTAGTTCTGCGTCGGAGGTTTCGCTTAAATCAACAACCACCAGTTGAGCATTGGGACCAGAGTGCCCTACCTTAAATGCTCTACTGTTGATTGCAATATCTTCTTCGTCAACTGCGCTGAGATGGAATTCATACAGATACCCACTCTCTGTCCGAAATGGACGGCCATCGGGGAGTCTGTGGAGATTCCAATCCGGGTCAAACACCCCCATATCCACCATGTACATATCGTGAAACCGTTCGCCTTCGATACCGGAAGATAGCTTGAGTTGAACGATTTCTGGGAAATTGTAGATTCTAAAGCACGTGTGGCCTAGACTACCACCACTTAACCAATTTTTGCCCGCAGCCTCATCTTCAGCTTTGCGTGCTCGTTCCATATCAATATACGCATTCCATATTTCACCGATAGGACGGTTCGGGTTGTGGTTGGCGAGCACCTCTTCTATGACTCGCCTCAAATGTGCTTCCAGTTCTGCTAATTCTTGTGAATCCAGAGCATCAAAATCCTCCATATGGAGATCTAACCACTTATTGGGGATAAGCAGATGATCCGGCACAGGTGTCCCGTCTGGGAAATAATACACGGGGAGAGTTTCAGAAAAATCGTCAATCCCATCAGCAGCTTGCCGGGACACATCACTGCTACTGTGAGTCAAAACGTCCTCTGTTGCCGAGCCATCCTTTTGTGGCAATCTTCCCTTAGATACCTTAGGATTTCCACGACTCACAGCAGGCGTTGGAGTATAGCGCAACAAGTCTTCTGGCACCGGCTCAACATCGCCATAGTACCAGTGGCTGCCGAAATAGAACCCCACAACAATGAGAGCACTTAATACAAACGTACCGATAACCAAAGGTTGACGGAGCACGTCAAACACAGGTTTCATCGTCCTCCCTCCTCATTTGTGAATCCATCGTTTCTACCAAAGACAGAAAAAGGGCTGCATGATTGAAAATCCCGAATCGCGCAGCCCCTTTATTTTAGTTTGAAACTAATATCTTCAAAGGTTATAATTGCATTGTTGAGGCGATTCGAGGTCGTGTCTCGTCTTGCTTCAGGGGGGCTTCAAGCCGCTAACTCGAAGTCCCCACTGGGGCTGTTGGTTTTTACCTAACAGTCCCACAATTACCTATTCCATCACGCCTGCAATTTTCTGTCAACACTTTTTTGCCTGTTACCTCCCTTTTCTTTGAAACGCGCGATAGCCCCACGCTCTGCTAACTCTGCTTTGGCATAATGCGGGGGCATCTGTGATGATTCCCACCTGCCTGCTACCTGTATATCCACAACCGAAGTCCGCGCTTTGGCAAATGATACCGCAGAGTCAACACGCAGCAAATGACCCGATATAAAGTCTCCTTCAATGGTACAACATGCCGAGTATTTGATCAATCGTCCAACTACAAAAGCTATTTGTTCCACAGTTATGCTGCTAAGACCTGAAACACGGCATCGGTCAATCGAGTTAATTCTGCTGATGAGATCGTAAAAGCGGGCATGATATAGACGACATCGCTAAACGGTCTGAGCCACACACCCTGTTCTATAAACCGCTGCCGGAGCGCAAGTATATATTCCCCGCTCGGGTTGGACAACTGGACGACACCGATAGCACCCTTTACCCTCACATCAGCGACGTTCTCTAGTTTTTGACACGGTTTCAGTTCCTCTTGTAACTGCGTTTCGATTGCTTGGATCTGTGCGAGGCGGGGTTCACCTTCAAACAGATCGAGCGAGGCGTTGGCAGCGGCACATGCGAGTGGATTTGCCATAAATGTGGGACCGTGCATCAGTGCGGTTTCTAGCCGATTTGAAAGGAAGGCTTCAAACACCTCCTCCGTGGCTAACGTTGCAGCCAAGCCTACCATCCCACCGGTGAGTGCTTTGCCCAGACACATGATATCGGGTGTGATGCCTGCTTCCTCGCAGGCAAACATGGAGCCGGTGCGCCCGAAGCCAGTGGCAATTTCATCGGCGATAAACAGTATCCGGTGCTCCTTGCAAAGCCTGTGGATTTCAACAAGTATTTCAGAAGGATGGAACTTCATTCCGCCTGCTGCCTGAACTAGCGGTTCGATCACAAGCCCTGCCACCGTTTCCTTGATCTCCTCTAGTAATTCTGCAAACGTAGCCAGATCCGTCCTGTTATTGGGAATATCGAAAACATACTGTTCGGGCATATAGTGATTCAGCGTCCGGTGCATCCCTGTTTCAGGATCGGCGAGCGACATACCGCCCATGGTGTCCCCGTGATAACCGTTCCGAAAACAGATAAACTTGCGCTTATCCGGCTCCTGTCGGTTAGACCAAAACTGTGCCGTCATTTTCATCGCGACTTCAACGGCTATTGAACCGGAGTCAGAAAAGAAGACGCGACTTAAGCCTTTTGGTGTGACGGAGATGAGACGATGGGCAAGTGTATAAGCCGGTTTGTGGGCAAGGCCCGCAAACATGACGTGGGACAACCTATCAAGTTGGCTTGAGATCTGTTTTACCAGATGGGGATGTTGGTATCCGTGACAGACGCACCACCATGACGCGATGCCGTCAATCAGTTCCCTGCCATCGGCTAGAGTTATCCGCACACCGTTGGCAGAGATAACCGGCAGCGGCAGCGGCGCGGTCTGCATCTGCGTGTAGGGTAGCCAGATATGGTTGAACCCTGCTGTTTCCCACTCAGGGGTTTTGTCGGAGGTAGGCATGTCACACTTCACGTGGAAATATACCCATCAATTTCCAAGCTATTGTGGGCAATCTTATTTTAACTGTTGAAATGGTGTTTTTCTGCTAAAAATAAAAAAGCGGAACCCGGAGAATACTCCAGATTCCGCTTTGTGGGTTCAGAATTATCGCAACTATCCCTTAATTTTCGCATAGTGAATCGGACGGTCAATAACGAGATCTTCGACCCTACCTGATTTCGGAACGATGATCTGCAGCACCTTATCCCGCAGCATTGCCTGAAAGTCTTCCGGCTGCGCTTCGATGCGAAAGACATTATTGAATCCAAGGGGGAACGAACTGATACGTCCTGCGACTTCGGTAAACCGGGGGTCCTCCAGCTTGGTTTCCACATCAACCGTGCCTTCTCCAAGGCTCACTTGATATGTGTAGTCCGGCATCCGGTCTGGGAGATCGTACTTCCGCTTATATGTGGAATCAGGCACCCAGCGAGGGAACTCGATTTCGATGATATAGCGATCTACTTCTTCCTCCATCCGATTCAGCATCCCGTAACGGCGATAGCGTTCGCGGACATCCTCTTGATAAATGGGTCCATCGGTGAGAACAGCCCCCGGCATGGTTGAACGCGGGGAAGTAGGTTCCGTTGCAAGCACCGGTCGCAACGCTGGCAACAGTAGGCGGAAAACTAGCGATGGGATCCAACCGTATATCGAAGCTCCATATCGAGAGGGTTCTTCGCTATCTGTGGTGGTGAGATCGTCTCTAAATCGATAAAGCCCCTCAAGTAACGCCAAGATAACGCCGAGGAAAATCGCAAAATTTCCTTTGCCGGTGAACAGGGCAGATCCTATATTCCCACCGGAGAAAAGGAGGAAAAGCACAAGTGGATAGAGTGTTAGATTGATGAGGCTGTTAATCCCTGTTGAGATTGGCGCACTGAAGATGACTGGGTTCTGAGCCATCTCCTCAAGTTCACGCTTAAATTTTGCGTCGAACGCACCTAGCACAAGCTGAGAAAGCATAACAAACGGGCGGAATATGGGACGAATCGAAGACTTGGGAGACTCGATTGTTTGTACGAATTCTTCGATTCCAATCTTATCTTCGTCTGCGGCAGCCGCGCCATCTTCTCCGTCTGCTGCCCCCGCTTTTGTCGGTTTAACAAAATCCTCAAAGAAATTCTCATTTAATTCAATATATGATGTCCACTGCTCTGGCAGGTCGTCAAGTATAAAAATTGCGGTGACCGGACACGCGGGTTCACATGCGGCGCAATCAATACATTCGGCGGGGTTGATGTAGAGTTGCTTTTCCCCATCTTTTGTATGAATACAATCGACCGGACATACATCAACGCACGCTGTATCCATGACGTCAACACAGGGTTCGGCAATTACGTAAGCCATTTCTATCTCTCCTCGAGCACATCTAGCCTTTTTAGTTGTCTATGGTTTTGGAAGATTTGGTTTCTCCAATTATACCACAGTCTCATAGAAATTTGCAAATGGGGATTTGAAACCGGAGGCAAGGAAATTATTCATCAATCTCAATCCGCACTTCCTTCCCTGTTTCCGCACTCAGGAGTAGGGCTTCCATCATCTGTTGCACAATAAGTCCGTGACGGAGTGGGGCTGCAGACGGTTTGCCATCCAAGATACTGTCGATAAAATGCGCGGCGATGTTATCCCACGATTCAAGACCCGGGGGTGGGTCAACACTGATGTCTTGGGTGGCACCGTCTTCCATGCGATAGAGCGTGAGTGGACTGAGTATAGCACCCGCTTCTGTGCCAAACAACTCCATCTGAAACTCACCCGGTTGGTGCGATGCCCAGAAACTTTCAATCTGTAAACCGGTGCCGTCTTCAAAACGGATGAAACCGCCACCGTAGTCATCGGAGGCGTACTGTTCGTAGAACGATTTAGGCGGAGTCGTACCGCTGGAATAGCCCAATCCGTAGGGACCAAACTTCGCTCCGGCAGCCCCTAACACGCCAACGGGTTTGGGCATACCTAGCACCCACCACACAGCGTCGAGGGCATGCACCCCCATATCCCGAAAGGCACCGCCACCCTTCTGAATGAATCCGAGGCTCCAAGTTGGAATCCCATTCCTTCGGACGCTGCGGGATCTGGCGTAGTAGAGTTCACCGAAATATCCCTGCTGTTGAAGGTTTCCGAGGTATTGGCAGTCACGACCGAAGCGGGTGGAGAGAGACATCATATTCACAACGCCTGCTGCTTCCGCTTCAGCGACCAGTTCCTTCGCTGCTGCTTCTGAGTCGGCAAGCGGCTTAGTCACCATAACATGCTTCCCGTTTCGTACAGCCTCCAACGCAACAGGGACATGCCATTGATTTGGCGTCCCAACAAAGACGGCATCGATTTCTGGATCTTTGCACATCTGCTTGTAGTCGGTGTAAAATTTGACCTCTTCCGGCAGGTCTTTTGCAAATTCCTGCATACGCTCTTCTAGCAGATCGCAGAGCGCGATGACCTGTCCGCGCGGGTTTGCTGACAAAGCATGTCCGTTGGGTTTGCCGATGCCCATACCAACAACTGCAACTCTTAC
>JAGWBT010000011.1:46345-51892 GCA_021295755.1 Candidatus Poribacteria bacterium | reverse complement strand
CGTGTGGTTGAACTTGGTGCGCGCGAAGGACATTTTCTCGATCTCGGCACAGGTCCTGCCCAAATTCCCATCTTTTTAGCTCAGCGTTGTCCCAAGATCCGAATCACCGGAATTGATCTCTCAGTAAACATGCTCACACTTGGCGAACAACACGTCGCTGAAGCCGGGTTAGCGGATCGAATTGCGTTGGAATGTGTTGATGCGAAAGCGCTACCCTATCCAGATCAATCCTTTAATGGCGTGATTTCCAACAGCATTATCCACCACCTCCCCGGTCCGATGGCTGCCTTTCAAGAAATCAGTCGTGTCATTCGCCCCGGCGGTTTAATCCTTATCCGTGACTTGATGCGTCCTGATACGCCCCAAGCCGCCCAAGCCCTTGTTGACCGTTACGCTGCTGACGACACCCCCTATCAAAAGAAACTTTTTTACGATTCCTTCCTTGCTGCCCTTACCATTCCCGAAATTGAAGCGATGCTCGCCCAGACCAGCCTCACCGATGTTACTGTCGTCCAAAGTTCAGATCGGCATTGGTCTGTTGAGCGTTCCATAGGATAATAAAAAGCTGACCTCTCGGTAGTATTGAAGTTCGCTTGGGCCCAATACAATGGTGCACAGCTGCTTAAGCAATAGAGATGTCAGATATAGGTGACTATTTTCGCTTTCAATTTTTCCTAGTGCGTGATAAAATAAACAAAAAATACGCAATGGGAAAACCAATGAAATTCGATCGATTTCTCCATAAGTTTCGAGTGCTAGGTATAGTGCTCTTGGTTTTACTGGTCACCGGAATTGGAACAGGTTACTATCTGACACGGCAGTATCCTAAGGAATGGAATGACTGGAAAAATCTGTCCGGGTACGAGAAACGCCGGGCAGTTAGCTTAGAGATAAAACGGTTCTGGCATGGTATTTCCCCGCCGGCTTCGCAGCCCGAACGCTACGCGCACGTGACTGCAGAAACGCTGGAACGTTCAATGCGCCTCGGTGCCGATTGGATCGTCGCTATGCAAGAACATCACGGGCGGTTTCAATATTGGTACGATCCCATTAATGACAAGTTCAGTAAAAAAAATGATGATAACTTTCTGCGCCAAGCGGGCACCTCATTTTCGTTGATGTTGGTTTATGAAATGACAGGAAATCTCCGTTATTTGGAGGCAGCGCGGAAAAGCCTCCAGTACCTGTTGGCTTTCACAGAATCTCTTGGTACCGACAAAGCCTACTTCCTTTTCCGTCGGAAAGCGAAACTCGGTGGAATTAGCCTACCTATGTTAACGATGCTCAAAATTCGTCAGCTAACGGGAACAACTGAATTCGATGCGATCTTGGCTAAACTAGCAAATATGATCTTGTTTCTACAGGAAAAATATAACACCGGCCAATATAAAAGCACCTATGTGTATCGCGGTGACTACGAGCATGAGAAAAACTCCGGTTGGGAATCAAAGATTTACCCCGGCGAAGCACTTTATGCGCTAGCGGGTATGTATCAGGTTTTCGGGGATATCCGTTATAAACAGAGTATGGATTGGGCGCTAGAGTTCTACTATCGAGAAAAATGGCAGTCGCATGCGTTTCTGCCGTGGACCATTTCCGCTTTCGCATCGCTCTATGAACAGACCGGTCAACAGAAATATGTCGACTATGTTTTTTTCTTAAGTGATCGACTGCTGACGCAACAAAATTTGGATGGCGATGACGAGGCTTATGGCAGTTTTCATGGGGTGCCTTCTGCAAATACGGGCAGTTACATGGAGGGACTGGGGGACGCCATCCACGTTGCACGACTGATAGGAGATGAGAGACGATTAAAGCTTTATCAAGAACGCGCAAAAATGGGGTATCGCTGGCTGTTCCTGTTGCAATATGGAGAATCCGACGCCGCTGCATTGAAGCGTCCCGATATGGCGCAAGGCGGCTTTCGCAAGACCCTCACCGACTCTCAATTGCGGATTGACAACACACAACATACAATTAGTAGTTTTGCAAAGGGGTTACGCTTTATCTATCAAATACCGCCCGCTGTGCAAGGGGTTAATCGCTTTCAGTAAGGATTTTATGAACAAAAACAACACAGATTTGACTGTGAAAACGGAAAAACTGTTAAACCACGTCGTCTTGGCAGCGGGGACAGCAGGGTTCATAACATTTGCCCTACTATTGCTTTCTTGCGATTCTGATCGACCGGAGCCACTAAACCGTGCAATTCTTGACCGTTCGCTTAAACTCGGTACACAGTTCATCCTCAATCACCAACAGCCAGAGGGTAATTTTACCTACATTTATGATTGGGTCAAAAAGACTTACGACCCCGGCAACAGTCAGGTGCGGCAGGCTGGAGCGATGTGGGGGTTAACGACGATATATAACGATGCCCCGAATCTAAAGGTTGGAACAGCTGTCGAGAAGACGATGGATTTTTTCGCTCAAAACTCAAAACTTACTCGTGACGGTTACCGCTATGTAACTTATCCGGGGGAAAAGGCAGGACGTATGGGAACTGTGGCCCTCTGTGCGCTTTCTCATATTGATTACCTACGTGCTGCCAAATCTCATATTACCGAAGAAAAATTCCAAAACTATCAGCAACTTCTTGAAGAATACCTTCGATTTCTTGTCAGGGCCCGGATACAGACAGCCCCCAAGGCGGGGCTTTGGCACCGCAGCTACAGTATCTCTAGCGGGCACCCGCATGGGCAACCATCTCCTTACTTCGATGGCGAGTCCCTTCTTGCACTGATTAAAGCAGCGAAGTATATGGGACGCGAAGATTTGCAGCCCATTATTATCACTTCTGCCGATGCCGGTTATCAGCATAATATTCAAGAAGCCCTTCAGGAAGATCCTGACTCATCTATAACGAAAGGGTACTACCAGTGGGGTTCCATGGCTTTCTTTGAAATCGCAACCTCCGGTTGGCCCAATACAGAGAAGTACGGTGATTACGTCATTGACCTTGCCAACTGGATGATTGATGTTCACAAGACCCTAAAACGAAGGCGCAATACCGCCTATGCGTATGAAGGAATCATTCATGCGTATCAATTGGCAATACAACGCAACGATACCAAACATATCGAAAAATTCGCCCGTGTTATTGAGACTGGCTTAACAAAATTAACCTCGTGGCAGGTCGGCAGTCCACTGATGAACAAGTTTATACGTAGGCATCTGACAGATAACCCGCTTGCAATAGGCGGAGTACAAAACCATCCCCGTGAATCCCCTTTGAGGATTGATGTAGTACAGCACCAGATGCATGCGGTTATTCTAGCGCGCCGTTATGTGTACAGGTGAATTTTTTCTATTCTAAAATATCACAAAATATTCTATATTTTGATTTGAAATTGTGTCTTTTCGACTCCCGTCATGTGATCGAAGGGAGGACACTAATGTTGGCGATAAATTATGTCAGGACAAGAATTTTGGTTTGCCCTCGCGTCAGTTGACGGTGTGGGTCCCATGCGAATTAAGCGTCTGCTCAGCCGCTTTGGAACTATTGAAGATGTCTTTGATGCAGAACTTTCCGAGATTGCACGGGTCCCACTCTTTAACCCGCTACTAGCAGCGCGGATTCTAAAGGCAAGAATACGGGTTGCTGAATTCCGCCGTCACATCAAGTGGTTCAAAAGTCGCGGTATTGATATCCTTTGCGTTGAAGAAGATGGCTACCCCTCACAACTCAAGGAGATCTCAAATGCCCCGGCAATCCTTTGTAAAAAAGGGACTTTATCTCAAGTTAGTGAAAAAGCTGTTGCTATTGTTGGTACAACAACCCCTACGGATTCGGGAATTTTAACAGCGCTTGAACTTTCAACGTGCCTTACTCAAGCGGGATTGACGGTCGTTAGTGGACTTGCCGAAGGGATTGATACCTCTGCACACTTAGGAGCGCTATCAGTTAGTGGCACAACCATTGGTGTTGTCGGGAGTGATCTGCTTTCGATCTACCCGAACGAAAAGCGGGAGCTTGCCGAGCGGATCTGTGAGAACGGCGCGCTTTTTTCCGAACACCCTTTTACGACACAACCAACACCCGCCAATCTTGTCCTCCGCAATCGCCTCATCAGCGGGCTTTCAATAGCAACAATCGTTGTTGAAGATAATGAAAATGGCGGTGCAATTCGCACGGCAGCCTTCGCTTTGGAGCAGGAGCGTCTCGTATTTGCTTGTAACTGGGAGAATCGTTCTCAATTAAGTGAGGGGCCCCGTAAACTCATTCAGCAGGGTGCTTACCCTATCTCGCCGGATCAGCTAGATAACGTCGTTGATGTTTTAGCAGATCCCGACCATCTAGAAAAGATTCAAGCGGCTCACCTTACAGGGGAACAGATGGATCTATTTTAAGAATAGAGTGGTGAGGTCTCACACCCAATAAATAAACAAACTTCTTTAATTTTGGGATTGAGTCCCGTTTCTCTAACTTGGGGCTGTAAACTACTACCTCCTGTCTTTCAACAAAAAACTTGTGTTTCTTACGAAAATATGCTACGATTTTTATATGGAATGCAAATTTGCGTTCTCTAACCTACCACCCCGTTGGGGTGATAGGGACTGGCTTAGTATATGGGATATACCAAGCGAATTACCCCGAATTTAGGCAATGGGATATGTCAATTTAGGTGTTGCTGTGGACAATATTCCCTTTTTTCGCTTTTTTCACTTTACTTTTTTTGCAAAGTTTGGTAGAATATCGCCCATTAAAACATTTGGCAATCAAAATTTTTGAAAAAAATGTGAAGATTTTTCTTTACAAAAATCACAAAGTTTGATAGGCTAAATGAATAACAACGTTTAACCTGCGTTGTGGCCACACGCGGGGAACTTTCCGAAAGTATGAGAGGATCACCGCGAGTAGAAACGCAAAAGGTCAAAATGACCACTTTATGAATGCTTGTGATGTCTGGCTTCGTTGGAAGCAAGTTACTATTTTTTAGTCGCAACTCGCCCTTGCCAGAACGGAGTCAACTGGACTTGAGAGGCTCTCGTATAAATGAGAGGCATGAAAAGTTCATACGGCATAAGATTCATAAACCTTAGCATACAAAAAAATGAGTTGCGGCAAACAATAGGAGATACGAAACAAATGTACCAATTCACGCAGCACAAATTCTGGGGCGTATTAGCCCTTATAATATCCATCATGTTTGTCGCCTTCATGGTCGCTGGTTGTGGTGGTGGTGATGATGATGATGATGATGATACCGGTGATGCCGGTGATGCCGGTGATGCCGGTGCGGAGGAAGATGTACCACCCTCTGCGACATCGGTCATGGTAGATCCTGCTCCGGGTGGCGCAGCAATTCCCTCGAACACCCAATTCTCACTGACGTTTGATCAGGGTGTTACTGCAGCGACAGTCAATGGTGCTGCAGCCACGGGATCTGGTGCCAACTGGACAGCGTCGCCTGCATTATCAGAAGGGTCCGCAACCCTGAACGTTGGGTGGACAAACCGAGACGGTTCCCCCGGTTCTCAAGCGGTCGGTCCTTATACCGTTTCCGACCCAGATACGACACCACCCGGAGTGGCATCAAGTACAGT
>JAGWBT010000011.1:29569-46297 GCA_021295755.1 Candidatus Poribacteria bacterium | reverse complement strand
GTTGACATCACCGATGAGGCTGGAGCGAGTCTCAAGTGGACAGCAAATGTGAGCGGTCAGACTGCAACTCTTACACCTGTTGCAGGGACGGAAGCTGCTAACGAGACAACCTACAAGATTGAGATTGCTGTCAAGGATGGCTCCGGTAATGAGCTGACATCAACGATTACTTTCGTCACCAAACCGAAAGAATAAATAAACCGTTCTGTTTACGGTTTCAATGTTTGAAAAAGGGCAATGTGTCACAGGCATGTTGCCCTTTTTTTGTGCTTAGAAGTTTCCAAGGAACCACACAAATTTGTTTGCAAGATTGCCATCAAAGGGCTTTACAAGGAGCACAAAATCTGATAAAATAATAGTAATTTAATTTGGCTTCTTAATAAAAGATCAAAATCTACTAAAATTTTTGAACGGTTCTTGAGGTTGAGTTGTCTAAATGGTTGAGAGCAGCAAAATCAGGGAGAAGGTTCTGTGGAACGAATCGAAACGTTGCTTATTGATGAACTCCGTGAAGGAGATATGGCAGCACTAGCGATTCTGGTTGAAAAGTATAAGCGGCTCGTTTATCGGGTTGCGATTCAGATTACAAAAAACCATGAAGACGCAAATGATGTCATGCAAGATACGTTTCTGAAAGTGTATGAATCCATTCACAGCTTTCGCAAGGATGCTGCTTTTGAAACATGGCTTTATCGCATTGTCGTCAACCATGCTACGAATCTTGTCAAACGCCGGGAGCGCCGCCGTGAATCCCCACTTTCAGGTACTAATGAGATGGAGATTCATCCGGATCTGAGACGAGCCACAGATTTGGCAAATAATCCTCATCTACACCTTGAGAGAAAAGAGCGTCAAAGATGGGTCACCCAAGCAGTGAATAGTTTGCCACTCAAACAAAGAACAGTTGTTATTCTCCACGAGTTTGAAGGCTTAACACACCCAGAAATTGCTTCGATTCTCAACTGCTCCGAGGGAACAGTCCGTTCCCGGTTGCATTACGCTAGACATAAATTGAAAGATTTGTTGAAGCCCTATGTAGACGCAACAGACTTTCCTCTAACTACAAAAAACAACTGAACCCGCAAATGTGTCCAAGTTGTTGCGCAACTTACCCCGGCAATAATAGAAACATAGCGAGGAAAACATGAAACCTCAATGTCGTTCAATTCAACGGTGTTTGTCTGATTATATAGACTACACACTTTCAGCTCGGCAAACCATCATCATGGCTCAACATCTGCGATTTTGCCGGGATTGCCAACTCGAATTGAAATCTTTGCGACGGACAGAGGCGCTGCTTCGTGTTCATGTCCCTCCACAGCCCCCAGAGGGTTACTACGATCAATTTGGGGAACAGTTGCAGCGGCTGATTGAAAAGCAGCCTCGTCCTATATGGTGGGGCGCTATTGCGTTTGTCCAAGCAATTGCTTGGAGATTTCAAGAGTTTCTACATCAGTCTATCAGTTCTTTCAGTGAGCTAATTAGTTTTCCTATTGGTTGGGTTAAACAGTCTCCTGCTTATGTGTGGATGCTGCTGATCATTCTTATCAGTTCGTCTGCGTATCAATCTTTCCAACCCCAAGAACAAGATCGTTCTGACGCTGTAAACTTGTCGCAGGTTGTGAAAGTCCAGCCAACCTCTCCTCCAAAGGAGGGTGGAAATCGAGAGGTCATCAGCAACCGGGAACGGCTTGTTGCTGCAACGCAAACACTTTCTGAAAACGTTGTTCAGAGCAGCCAAAATATAGATGAGGAGATTGAATCACTTACAGAATTGTCAAGGTGGGAGGGGCACCAACCAGATCCCGTTAGTGATAGTAACTTCGTTAACGATAGTTATACCTTCAAAGCAATGGCGATCGATGATGCTTCCCCCGACTTAGTCACAGTTGCCCAGTTATCAAGTCCTGAACCTATTGCCGCGAAAGAAGATTTTTCGCAGCCATTAGGCGTTGTAGCTATTCCTACTTCGGCGGAAATTGGTTGGAGTGACAATCCCTCACTGAATGGCGTGGTTGAGATGTTGATGAATGTACCGTTACCTAGTTTCTCAATTACGGAAGTTTATGATTCTGTCAAACTTTAGATAGATAGAGCCCTAACTTCCATCTAAATTTCAACAAAAAACTTGTGCTGTTTACGAAAATATGCTACGATTTCTCATGCAGAACGCAAATCTGCGTTCCCTAACTTGAATCCCCACCGGGGTGAGGGGAATATTTTAATTTAACAACCCTCTCTAACTATTTATCCGAAAGGAGATCTAATGAATCCGAAACTTTTAGGCGGCCTCGCTATTGTAGCTCTAGGTATCGTTCTGTTTTGGCCGGCAGGCAGCTCTAAAAAGGTCGAACGACTCTATAACGAAGCAGAACAACTCTACAGTCAGAATGATTATGAAGGGTCAATTGGAAAATACAATCAAGCCCTTGAAGAATCTGTTAAATGGGGGGTCAAGACCGAGGTTATTGATAAGGACTTCCAAACCCTTGCAAATTACAAAATTGCCGTTAACTATTCTAAATGGGCGGAGCAGAGTGGTGATATTACCTACTATGACAATGCAATCGAGCAGATTGAAAAGGTTGCGCCAAATGCCACTGTACCGAAACATCAGGAAGGGTTAACCTACCTATGGGGACACGTCCTCTATAAACAAGAAAAATTTGAACTCGCCGAACCAAAGTTGCCTGTTTGTCGAAAATGCTTGGTATGCAATTGGGCAGCTCAATTATAAACTGCAAAAGTATGACTCAGCGCGCCGAGCATATAAAGAAGTGCTAGACGGGTTCCCCAACTCAGAGTTCAAAGATGATGCGCAACACCTAATCGCGCAATCTTTCCTCAACGAGAAGAATTACGAGCAGGCATACCCAGAATTTGATAAGCTCGCTACCGAAGAATTTAAAACCTTCGTAGACCTACAAGCGGAGGCGATGTACAAAGCCGCTTTCTGTTTGAATCAGCTTGCCCGTGATGAAGAGGCAATTGGTAGATACACCCAATTTATCACGGAACACCCAACAAGTGGTTATGTAACCGCTGCCTATTTTGACATAGGTGCAATTTACTCAAAACAGAAAGACTATGACAATGCGCGAGTCAACTATGAACTTGCCTTGCAGAATACGGATGATCGGGACCTGCAAGCAGAAATTCAGGTAACCATTGGTCGTACCTACTACGAGCAGCAAGATTACGCCAACGCAATCGAATCGTACAATACCCTGCTTGAAGAGTATCCGGAATGTGATTTCATTAGTGAGGCGAGGTTGGGCATTGCCGATAGCTACTTCAAATCGGCAGGTTGGGCTGACGCCGCTGTCGCATACCAGCGTGTTCTAGACGAGCATCCAGAAGAGACCGATTTTATCCCTTATGTCACCTACCAGATGGGAGAATCAAACTATAAGCTAGCTTCTGACTTGAAAGATGCTGGTGAAACAGATTCGGCAAATGCCTCTTATGAAACAGCACTTATGTGGTATCAGAAAGCTGTCGATGAGTTCCCGGCGGATCCGGTCGCATCTCATGCACTTTACGGTGCTATCTGGGCGTTGAACGCGCTCGGGCGAAAGGATGAACTTGAGGCTGTTGCGCGGGAATTTATTGATAAAAACCGCATGGATAACGAGCTTGACCTTCTGGCTGCTGAAGTTCAGTTGAAGTTTGCGGATCTAAAATTTAATGACTTCAAGCAGTATGAGGATGCAGCCGCGGAATACGCTAAACTTTGGGAGTATCGTGACTTTCCGAAGTTTCACCTAATTAAATTGATCGGAAAATTCCAGGAAGCGCGCTCATACTACGAAGCCGCCAAACCAGCTGGTTACCGTGAAGGCGATGCAGACGCAGTCTTTAACGAAGCACTACTCCAGAAGGCTGTAAATGCTTATCAGCAAGCGATAGAAAAGTTCAAGGGACCAGAGATTCAGGGGGGAGAAGGTGGTACCTTCCTCGCCGGTGTCGAGCAGGGACGCTATGACGATTTCCCGCAGCGTCCAATGCAGGTTGAGGCATGTGTTATGAATCAAGCTCTTTCCCAGGAAAAACTGAATGCTTGGGGTAAGGCTCGCGAGCTCTACGCAGCGATTCTCCCGGAAAGCGAAAATTATCAACGTGCACAGCTGCTAGTTGCGCAGAGTCTTGTCAAAGAAGGCAAGAACAGCGAAGCCGTGGCGCATTATCAGTCGATAATGGATGCTTTGGATACGGACAACCGTTCGCTCGCAGAAATCAAGTTGGCAGACCTGCTGCGCTCTGAGGAGCGATATGCTGAAGCAGCGGGAGAATATGAAAACGTCGTTGCGGGTAACCCGACCGGTGAATACGCCGACGATGCGCAGTATCTTGTCGGACTTTGTTACTATAAAGCGGCGAAAGCGGCATCCGATGACGCAGCCCTCTTGGATAAATCTGTTGCTTCCTTCCAGAAATCGATTGCGGACTATCCAGACAGCCCGAATGCAGTTGAGTCATATTACGGTTTAGCACTCGCTTATCGTGACATGGCATTGGCTGGAAATACAAGTGTATGGCCAAAGGTGCTGGAAGTTGCCGATACTGCTTACGCAAAGCATGGTAGTAGCGATAACACCACAGTCCAAAAGACGTTGGGTCATATAGACTTGGTCAAAGCAACCGCCATTGAAAAGCAAGGTCTCGATTCTGAAGAAGAGAAGGCTGAACTCATTGCGAGTTTGAGGCGAATTGCTCAGAATACCGGTGCGCCAGAAGATTCTCGTTCACGAGCACAGTTGAAAATCGGGCACCTCTATTATGGTGACAGTGAGCATGAAAAAGCGCTCGCTGAATACCAAGCATTTGTTCAGATGTTCCCCAATAGTGAACTCGTGACGAACGCGCTATATCAGGCATCTATTTGCTACTATCAAATCGGTCAAAACAACACAGATGAAGGAGCCCAGCAGCTTGCATACCAGAATGCCGTCAATACCGCTACACAAGTTACTGACAGAAACCCCGATGTGGAGGCGGCAATCAGTGCCTATTACACGATAGGGCTAGCGAAACATGCACTGAATGATAGCAAGGGAGCAATTGCAGCGTTTCGTCAGACCACCTCGTATGAGGGACAAACGGAGGACAAACCCCGGCAGGATCTAATTCGTCAAGCACATACCCGTCTCGCAGATTTGAATACTGCTGTTGGCGACCATGCAGCAGCCGTGCGAGAGTATCAGTATGTGATTCAGCATACAGACGATGATGATCAGAAGGGACGCTCCTACTTCTCCATAGCGTATGCCCAAGACGAACATCTTAATCAGTATGATGATTCGCTCCTCAACTATCAGAATGCGATTCAGCTTTCTAAAGATACGCTCATCAAGGCGCAGGCGTACTATCGAATGGGTCTGATTTACCAAGAAAAACTGAATGACCCTGAGAACGCACTGAAAGCATACGAAACCTTGATTAGTCAATTTGGTGCTGAATCTAATACCAGCATCCAATCCATGGCAGCGGACGGTGGCATTCGTCGATCCGACCTCTACCTAAAATTGGGGCGTGTGAACGATGCAATCGCTCAAGCAGTCGCTGCACGTAATGCGGCGCAAACGGTTCCACAGAAAGTTTCCGCACAATATAATCTGGGGCTTCTGTACTTTGGCGAAGCGCGGAAACTCTTCTCGGATAAACCTGGTACCGACTTACAGCCATATATTGATGCGAGTCGGAACGCTGCATCCGCTTATGTTGAAGCGGCTAATATAGCACCAGCCGATAAAATCAATAACACCATAAGTCCATTTGTTCAGAACGCGCTCTTTACAGCCGGGCAGATTTACTACTCGCTCGGTACAGGGATCAAACTTCCCGAGGATCTCAATAGCGCGATCCCGGTGCTGAAGCAATTCGTTGAATATGCGGACAAGGGCATTTTCTCCGTCTCATCACAAGCGGATGTGGCGAAAAACGTCCAGACCGTATTAGGCTACCTCGCACCCACCTACTATGAACTAGGGCGCATGCAGCTTGGTTTCGACGAAGGGTTTTCTGACAAGACTGTTGAGTTCTTTGACCAGTCGGCGGGTATATTCATGGACCTCGCTAGACGATTCCCTAATGCAGCAGAGGCTCCGTTCTGGCAGTATCAGGCAGGTGAGGCGTACTTTGCAGGGCAACAGCACCTGAAGGCTGTTGAAGAGTATAGGAAGGTTCGCCGCATCAATCCGCAACATGCACAGGCAGCTGAATCGCTTGCCGCGATTTCGACCTGCTATGCGTTGCTGGAAAAAAGTACTGAGGACGAAGCAGAGAAAGAGAAGTGGTTGGACAAAGTCTTTGAGGTAAACGAGATTCTCGCAAAGAACTATCCGACCAGTCCCTTTGCAGCCGAAGCGTTTCTCAACATCGGTAATACCTACTATAATCAAGGGGTTCTCGACGATGCGACAGAAGAAGACCGTATCCGCCTCTATACAATGGCTATCGCCCAGTATGAGAAAGCATTGGCAGTCCCCGGAATCAATGCGGAATCTAAGGAGAACGCCGAACTTTTCCTGCGTGATACGAAGAGAGCCCTTTCGGCAGATGTGTATATTCAGGCAACTGCTAATTTCGATCGGGCGAGAGTGGCACCTGAAGATCAACAGAAAGAGGCTGTTGAACAATCTATCGCTGGGTTCCAAGATATCATCAAAACATATCCGACTACTAAATACGCCGACCTGTCGTTAGTGCAAATTGGTGAAGCGTATATGCTGTTAGCGGCTGAAAATGATGAGTATTATAACGACGCGCTTGACTCCTTTGATGCATTATGGAGTAAATACGCGGAAGTGCCACCTAGCGATACACAAGTCAACAGAGCGTTGAGATACTCGCAAGGTAAGATTACTGAAATCACGGAGTATATGAGATCACAAAACATCCCACGTCGTACCGGTGGTGGCGGTGGTGGCGAATAAGACACCGTTCATGTTTTAGATTTATTAACTCCATTTCAACAGAGGCGTTTGGGCTATCTTTCCCAGACGCCTTTTTTGTTTTCGGAAAATCTTTCACAAGCATGCAATTAAGCAAGATACTCCTTTTATTGCTCGGATACAGCGCTTGAGGGCGAGTGTTTCGCTCATTTGTACAGCGGCATTGCTGGATTGCCCATTTTTTCCAGTTGGATTGCGCTCTAGGAAATGCTATAATATCTTGAGTCATCATTCTGGGATAGGCTACAATTTGGATTAAAATAAAACGTTTAAGGGGGAGAACGATCCATTGGCGACGCGGTCAAAAACTTCAGTTTGGCAAGGTGATTTAACCCCTCAGCCACAAAAGAATTCCTCACACAGTTCTTGGCGATATAGACATCGTGGCAGAAACCATAAGTCCTTACATCATAAACAACATACCCGTCGTCACCTGCCTCCAGAGTTACTGACTCAGATTCGTGCCGAGAGCCACGGACGTGCTTACGTTCAAAAGCAAATTCGGAAGAAAACACCGATGGTTTTTGAACTTTACGGGGAACATATTGAAGGCATCATCAGCCGCCGATTGACTTACGCCCTTGCTGTCGTATCAGTCAATGGGGAAGCCCATCATCTTGAAAAACTGAACATCAAGTATATGTATAAGCAGGATGAAATGTCTCAAGTTGTGCAGGATATTGAAGTGGATGCGGGGTTGAAAGCGCAAAACTTGATCTCGATTGTTCACAAATCTGAGCGATTCCAAGTTGACGATCGTGTGCTTGTGCGTTGCTGCAAGAAAAAAAATCCGGTGCGGTTAACTCTCAGAGGCGGGGAGATTATCACAGGGGTGATCAGGTGGTTCAGCCAGTATGATATGAAGATGCTTTTAGCTCATGGAGGTAACGTTGTCGTATTCCGCCACGGATTACATCGATTTGAAATAAGCCCACGATGGGCGTAAAGGCGGAAATTGTGGTTTCATAACGGTTTAAGGAGTTGCCGCAAGCTAGTTCTATACGGATAACTTCATTAAACACCTGCTTTAACTCGTTTTTATCCTATCTCCTCCCGTTCATAGTTGGCACGGATGACAGTTTTAATGCCCCCACGGACGTGAAAATCTCCAACAATCTCGACCTTCCGCGGATTGCACGCCGCAACAAAATCTACCAGAATCTTATTGACAACGTGTTCGTGAAATATTCCGACATCCCGGTAAAATAGAAAATACTCTTTCAACGATTTGAGTTCGACACATTGCTCGTCGGGGATATAGTTAATCTGAATCGTTCCAAAATCTGGCAACCCGGTTTTGGGACAAATTGCTGTGAATTCTGGGGTCGTCACTTCAATAGTGTAATCTTTGTCGCTATACTCATTTTTCCAAGTTTCGATGCTCGGCGTTTTCATTTCACGGATGTCGCTCTGTAGCCCATCATAAGATTGATGATGCATAAATTAAAAAACCCCCTTGAACCTTCTATTGCGAGAATAATAACATCGTGTGAGGGACACCGTCAAGTAGTAATGTTGATAGAACATATCTGCCACAGTCTCTAAAATTTATCGGATAGCCTCACACAAAACGCGTCTGCAAGGCGGCTTGTTTCATTTTGGTTCTCGTCAATTACATGTTTTTCTCTCGACGGTGTGAAGCTGTCATGATATAATCTCACTACTGCTCAGATGAAAAGAAAGTGTCACCAAAAAGGAGAGATTGATTGCTATGTTACAATTAACCCATCCCATCGTTGACATTGCTATTACATGTAGTAACTTTGATGAGTCGCTGCGCTTCTACCACGAATGTTTAGGCTTGGAAATTGTTCTAGATATTCAGATACCTGAAGATGTTGCGAAAGGGGCAGGATTGGCACCGCGCGGATTTCGCCAAGTTCGCCTACAAGCTGGACAGACGCTTATTAAGCTGATGGGCATTGAATCGCCGCCACCAACCCCAGCCTACGATTTCTCGGCAGGTGTGCGTTGGCTCACCTTTTTTGTCGAAGATGTGTGGGGAACCGTTGAAAGCTTGAAACAGAAGGGTGTGGAATTTTTGTCCGAGCCGATTGGTGCTCCGGATGCTGGCGGTGTGGTCTGTGCAAGAGACCCCGATGGCATTCTTATTGAGTTTGTACAGAGATGATACTTTGGATATGGGAGACGTTTTCCTACTCAATCAATCTTTTCTTTCTATCTACTGTTCAAGATAAGTGCTTATCTAGACACCCAACCTCTCAGACCTTCTTAATAGAATGGGGAGAGATAACTCCTCGTTGGCGGTGAGGGAAGGTTGCTGGATAGACCTAAGGAGAACTTTATGGCTGCACAATTTGTTGCGGATTTTGAAGCCTATATGCCTTCTGAGTTTAACGACGAGCCTTACGGTAAAGCTGGCCTGATAGCCGTTGCCGATAGGGCAGGCATTGATGTATGTGTTGTGTTCCCCGGCGGATTACCACCCGATCCAGCGGAAATCAACGCCCATTTGCTCGAAGAAACGAAAGGCGAACCGCGCATCGTTCCGGGCTGTCTGATTAATCCCACAATGGGTTCCGCTGCTTGCGATGACTTAAAACGATCCGTTGATGCAGGTGCTCGGACAGTCAAACTGATGGCAGCAGCACATCGGTATCGTCTTGACGCACCCTGTGTTGATCCCGTCATGGAACTTGCCAAAGCGCTTAGCATTCCGGCTACCATCCACTCCGGCTCACCGATGAGCGGCTGTTCACCGGAGTTTATTGCAACACTTGCGACACGCCACCCAGATGTGACAATCATTATGGACCACATGGGTTATCGTGAGTGGACGCAACTGGCTGTACAAGCCGCAGTCAAGAATGCCAATATTTATCTCGGTACAACCCTTATTGCCGCTGCCGAACCGATTACCATCAAAGGTATTGCGCGTGGCGGACAGATTAGCGCAGATCGTATCGTTTTCGGATCTAACTCGCCCAGCGGAGACGCCGTAAATGGCGTCAACGGTATCCGAAATATCGGATTTACCGACGAGGAAGCTGCGAGCATCCTTGGCGGAAATCTGAAAGCAATTTACAGTCTCTGAAACTCGGTTCGGTTTGCTGCAACTATTTGACTTTGCCGCGCCCGGCGATTTGCCAAACGGTTTCCACCTGCTCATTTCTCACTGCAACTAACTCATCGTGCAGATTGCTTGTCATCCCTTGGTGTAGCGGAATAACAGCCAATTGGTCGCCAACGCGGAATTTATGCTGAGATTCGCTCACATCAAGATGTCCGTGTTCGACAGACATCCCATATATTTTGACATCTGGATGTCCGATAATGTGGCCATAGGGCGTGGGCGGATAGCTGGTGAACGTCTTGGCACCACCGTCAACGATGATTCGATCTGCAGTTGGGGTGCTCACGACCGTCACAATCATGCGCAAGGCGCATCTGTCCGGATTGAGTGCCTCCGAACCAGAGATGCGCGTCATACCTTCGTAGACATACGATCCGCTACGTGTCTCCGTGCAGCCAATATCCTTTGATGCTTGCTCGGCGCCTGTTCCGCCTCCGCTGATGATATTGATCGGGATCCCTGCACCATTTAGGAGATCTACCGTTTCATCAATGAAGGGTTTTGCACGGATATTGCTCCCATAGGTCATAATACCCTGAAAATCAAGTCCGGGCATCTGAGCTATCGTTTGGGAAAGTTCAAGCGTGGCTTGCGGGGATTGCACACCGACCCGGCGTCCCCCTGTGTCTTGTTCGATGACCACGCGCACGGTGGAATCATCTGCTACTGCCTGTCCAGAGATTCCTTCGGCGGTTAGCTTCGAGTCAAGGGCGACGGTAATTTGCGCGCGTTTGACCAACTGTGTCAAACGCAGCAGTTTCGGCTTGCCGACGATATTGTAAGGAATCAGGATGTCATCAAGTCCGCCATCAACCATAGCCTCTGCTTCGCCAAGTTTTTGGGAGGTTATTCCTTTCGAGCCGGCGGCGACCTGCATTTCGGCGATCTCCGGGACCTTGTGAGTTTTCGTGTGAACGCGCAAATCGATGTCAATCTCTCTACACAGGGATGCCATATTATAAATATTACGTTCAAGAACATCAAGATCTACAGTGAGTGCAGGTGTATCCAATTCAGAAATGTGCATATCATTCTCCTAAACCAACAAGTTAACGAACAACCCAACCTTTTCAAGGTTAAATTGCACGCCTAGGGTCAATTAATAAACTGAGGGGTTGGGAAGCACGAATCCGTACTCGTCGTATTGTTCCCAACCCCTCATATATCATAACTGATTACTATGTAGTCGGCGTCATGTCTATTTGTCAGTATCTTTGAGATATTCGGGTTCTGGTTTTGGGGTCTCTTCTGTCTCGTCGGCGTTCTCTTGCTTATTCGGTTCAACTAGATACTCGACCCGAAAATCTCGGACAGATATAACGGGGTAGACTCCATCAAAGCCTGCAATCTGTCCTTTGACTTCAACCCCGTTAACGCCTTGGTTCGCCTCTTGTATTAACTCATCAAATTTATCACCATCACTAAAGACGACCTTCTGGTCCGGACTAACAACCATCGCATGATTGATCTCTGATGTGTCAGCACGCCAACGTCGCCAAAAGGGAACGTTGCGTATGTAACTCCGAGAGAAGCCGGGGTGCGCATAGATATTGCCTGTGAATGTCGCCTCAGATTTGGTAACCCAAGCTCGGCCCCCGGTTTGACTGCCTCGAAAGCGTTGATCGTTCAATTGGCGGATAATGTCGTAAACATCAAAAGTACGACCCTCATTGTACGGATTCTTACCCCGTCGTGGGGTGACTTCAACGATAGTTGTAAAATGGCGCTTGCGCCCCTTTTTATCGACAGGTGCGTAGAAACTCACATCTTCCGGATCTGCCCAAGGTCTTAATAAACGTCGAATCTGGTGGGCGTCATCACCATTGACGAAACCGAAAAGGTGGACTTTAATGCTTTCCACTTCCGCATGACTTGAATTGGTGAAACCAGCAAACAGAAACATGGAGAGGATGAGGAGGCTGAGGTAGAACTTACGGGGTATCATTTTTGTTTCACTCCTTTAATTAATCTCGCATAGTCCTGACAATTTTTTCGTCAAGATATTCGAGAAAATCCAGGGAATCTAATATAGATCTACACGATTCCTTGGTTGGCACCCGAAAATCATAGCAAATTTTGTACCATAATGGAAACGAAGAAGTGCATCCTCGAAAATAACTGGTGAAAGCGCAGTGCGGCGGACACCAACAATCAGCGCTTAGTACTTTACTCTGTATCATTTTCGCAACACAGTCGTTAAGGGAACACAATTAATTATCCTTACTAATTGACGACTTGACGTATGATGAAGTTTACACCAAAAGATGAGCAAAGCCAATGATCAACTCAACAGATTCTTCCTATTTGCTATTGTGTTTAATCTTTACAAATTTCTTGGCTTGTTGAATTACTAAAAATAGAAACTGATATAAACATACTTGATGCAGGGGTTTCGGAAACCCCCGCTGCCCTCCTTGGCGTTGACTCAAACAGTGTGTTGATTTCTGTATCATGAAATTGATGATCGAGAATCTGTTGAATCGTAAACTGACTAGACTATTATTACTGAAGCTAGATATTAGCGCGGACTATAACCCGTTTTGTATCAACTATACGGTTTAAAGGAGTAGGACCGCATAGGCGACGTTCGCCGGCCCCACTGCGACTGTCCACAATTGAGGAGAATATCTCTTGAGGTATCAACGAAACTTCATCATTGCGATGATTTCGCTGGTAATCCTTTTTGCCATCGGGGTTGTCGGGTATCGGCTTATCGAAGGGGATAATCCACATCAGAAGTGGACAGTGTTTGACGCAATTTTCATGACTGTCATCACATTGACAACAGTCGGATACACCGATGACAATATGTCCAAGGTGGGAAGGGCTTTCACCGTTTTTCTATTGATTGGTGGACTTGGTATCTCTGTGTATAGTGTCGGCGTTGCAACCGCCTTTATTATTGAAGGCCAATTCCGAGAGGTGTTTCGACGAAGGAAGATGGAAAAATTAATCAACAAACTTTCAAACCATTATATTGTCTGCGGCATAGGGGATACGGGAGTTCATGCGCTCGAAGAAATGCTTCAAATGAACATGAACTTCGTTGCCATTGAGCAAGATCAAGAACGGCTTGATCATGAACTAGAAACGAAAGATTTCCTGTATGTTCATGGGGATGCGACAGAAGATGAAGTTTTAATTCGTGCGGGTGTTGAACGGGCACGTGGACTGATTACCTCACTGTCACGTGATCAAGATAACCTATTTGTTGTTCTATCTGCGAAGCAGCTAAATCCGGGATTGAAGATTGCCTCTAAAGCGGTTGAAGCCAATTCGCTATCCAAGCTGAAGCAAGCGGGCGCGGATGAAGTTGTTTTACCAGACCATATCGGTGGTATGCGGTTGGCTTCTACAGTTACACGCCCCATCGTGGTTAATTTTCTAGACATTATGCTTAGGAGTCAAGAGACCACACGCTTCGCTGAATCCGTCATCCAATCAGGGACGCCACTGGTAGGACTCACTTTGGGTGAAGCCCGCATTCCAGATCGAACGAACCTGATGGTTGTCGCAGTGCATAAGCGGGACGGAGATTTTATCTATAACCCTTCCGGTGGATTGAGGTTGGAGGTTGGCGATGCCCTGATCGTCATCGCAGATAACGAGCAGCGACAAAACCTAAACAAGCTGACAGGCGATAACCTTTAGTGCTTCAATTGCCTTCAGACGCAAGCTGTCCGTATTGTTTCATCACGGCCCGCAACCGATCCAAAGGAATGGCATAGATTGTGTTCCCGTTTCTGCCAACGGTCGTCACTGCTGTGGTCATGGAGTTGAGGATTGCCTCCTCCGTTGCTTCAATGACGGCTTGGTACAGCGCGTCCAGCCGGCGATTGGCAAGCATCGTGATAGGAAATGTTCCATTGTCCGTCCGACGCGGAATCGTGTTAGCGGTCGAAAAAGCAATTACAAATTCGCCGCTGCTAAAGGTACTTGGCGTGCCGGTACGAGCAAGCCCATGTGTTACCCGTTTGGCAAGTTGCATCAGTTGACGATGCACCAGGGGCGCATCCGTTGCAACAACGATGATGAACGAACCGTCTCGCCCCCACTCCGGCGTGAGTTCCGTAATTTCTCTACCGACAGGAACACCATTAATCTGTAGTTGATGGCGCCGCCCGCCGTTGGAATTGACCAACACTCCGACTGTGTATCCTCCCCGGTTTGCGGGCAATACCCGTGAAGATGTACCGATACCTGCCTTAAAACTGTAGCACCGCATTCCTGTGCCTGCGCCGACGCAGCCCTCTGCGACAGGACCGCCTGTGGCGTTCTCTATTGCCTGAATTGCATGTTCCGCGGTGACGTACAGCCCACTGATATTATTCAGTCCACCGTCATAGCACTCTGCGACGATTGGCAGAATAATATGATTATCTGGATAGCGTTTAATCATGTACCGTATAACGCCATCGTGAACAGGTCCAACGCTGAGTGTATTGGTCAGCATAATTGGGGACTCGATCCACCCCGCTTCGTTAGCCCATGCTAACCCTGTCGCTTCACCGTTACCGTTAATCGCATAACCAGCCCCAAACAGCTTATTTGTCCAGATATCGTCGCGTGGGATGACAGCAGTAACACCTGTCCGAACATTATCGCCGGTTTTCAACGTGACATGCCCTACCTTCACCCCTGCGACATCTGTGATTGCATTGTGGTTGCCGGGTTCGTAGATGCCGATTCTGATTCCGAGATCTCGTGCTCGTGCTCTGCCTTCGGGAACGCCAGCACTTTGGTCGGAGTTAGCAGGTATCCAGCCAGACATTAAACATAAGCACAAGCAGAACCATAATTTCATGTTTCCTCTTCTCATTGTCTTGTTCCCTCACCATTACGCTTCATTTCAATTCAGGTTTCCCAGCGCGAAGCCATGCGGTATACCAGTAGCTTGCGGTCGCGGTTGCTGCATCATTCATTCGCTGCACCGCTATCCAGCCACTGAATCGGAAGAACTTTTCCAGATACGATGTGCCGTAGGTATCTTCGCCTAGCTTTGCTCTGCGGTCAGCATGGAGGAGGTTATCGGCGTATACATAGCTATCAAGTACAATATCAAAGGCAGCTTCCAGTGGATCTTCAAGTTCCGATGCCATCTTCGGTGAGAGATGGATTTGTTCCGCATAGGCGTCCACCATATCGTCCTCAAAGCGTTGATGGACGCCATGTTGGTTGGTCAACTGCCCATTGTAGTTTTTGACGACATGCAGCGGCATATGGATGTCCTCGATGTAGTGGGCAAGTGCACCGGCGGCCCCCACAATTTTTTCGGCATCTCCTGATTTCATTGCCTCCGATAGCAATTGTGTGTACTCAGCGATACGCCACGTCGCCAAACCGCGTTTCGTAACATCTTCCACGCCAAATTTCGCAACAGCCTCATCATAGTCGTGGGGTAGTTCTACAAACGGATAAGGACCGTAGATATCAATATCCAGAAAATGCCGAGGACCTTCGGCGCGATCTCCCGATTTGTAGACATTGAGGCTGGTTAAAGATAGCAGTTTCTCCTTCGTATCAAGGGTAAAATGGGTGTCCCCTTCAGAACCAAGTAGCACCGGCTCCGCATTTCGATTTTCAAAAATGTTCGTTTTATCCCCCAACAGATATATCTTATCTGCCTCTTTCCGAATCGGGTATTCCTGTTCACCTATCGTTATGAACCATCTTCTATCTTTGCCCCGAAGCGAGACCGGCGCGTTTTGTGGGAAGGCGACTCCATGCGTCTCAAACACTTGGCGTAAGTCCTCGGTAAGCTGCCCACTGTTCAGATCTTTTTCGTATTTCAACCCAATCCGAAACAACAGCACCCGCCTCCACCGATCCGGATCGTTCGAGTGATAGGCGAGTTTTTGGCGGTGTTTATCAAAAAACGGGGAAATTTCTGAAGGCAGAGAATCACAGGCAGCATCGGTCATTAGCTCATGCGCGTTGCTTCCCCAAGGAAAAACTTGGGGCGCGTAGCAAGCGATTAGAGTAGCATACACAAATAACGAAATAAGGGTTGACCAAATTCTTGTTTTCATCTTAAAACGGGTGGGGACTTAACCCGATCCCTTTCAATTGCTCCATGTAGATATGGCGGATATGGTTGAAGATGTCAATGTAGGTGGATGTACGATAATCAGGATAAGTCCATTCCCAAGGTTGGAAGGTCTTACGGTAAAATTTGAGCGTAATTTCGGCATAAATGCCATCTTGGAGATAGATGCGGTGTGCATGGTCTTTCGTCGAAGCGAGGACCAGCTTTGCCGCCGAAATATAGCCCGGATCAAGATTCACTGGACGGGGAGCCGTATCACCCTTTGCAAACTCGCATTCGACTGCATTAGAAAAGCATTTGGCGGATGCGAGTTCCTCGGCGGGAATAAGACTCTCAAAACTCACGAACTGACGTTTCAGATCCTTCCCCATCTCCGCTTCATAGTAATTGGTATAATCAAAAGGCAACAAATCGCTGGCAAAATCAGTCCGTCCAAACTGCTCTGACAATCGTTGGTGTATGACGGAAAGTAAATCTGGAACTGCCGTGATAATTCCAACAATCAGTTTAACAGGTGGATGACATCTAATTTGCCCCATACTTGCGTACCCTTAAGAATTTACCAAAAAATCCTTTAGGTCTAAAGCCCAAGCATTTGTGCTTTGGATACAGATTGCTTTAGCACGGTTTTGCGT
>JAGWBT010000011.1:0-29231 GCA_021295755.1 Candidatus Poribacteria bacterium | reverse complement strand
CCGTGTGTCTATACGGGAGACGGATATTCTCAAAGCAATGCGAGAATCCCAATCCTTGAGGGTTGGGAGTAGGTCAAACTGTTGACACCAAATAAGGGTCAAGCGACTGCCTCCTCTCCTACGTGTTCTGCGAGCCACGACCTCAACGGAACATCCTCGTCGATCGGGGAGGTATAGCCGTGCCAACTGGTGCTAAATCCCAATAATTGCCGTCGAATCGGATCGCAGCGGTCAATAAAGTCCCCAACGGTCATGTCGTCCCTTGGGCGTAGCCATCGATAGCTATAGCCATAGAACAGCACCTTGCGTGTAATATCCGATTCATTCGGGCTTCGGGAATGCCAGATACGCCGATCGAAAATGACTGCTGTGCCGGGCGGAACACAAACAGGGGTTGCCCCTTCCGGATCTGAAACGTCATCGGGCGGAAACTCTAATTTGTTCTGGAGATGACTTCCCGGTATGACGTAGAAATTCCCCCGACCTGTTTCAGTCGTATCGGTAAGGAAGTAGCCAATCTTGACTGAAACTCGTGGTCGGGGATTGGTTTCTAACTCGGCGTTCAAACGTCCACTGTCCTGATGCCAGCCCAACCGCTGCTTCTCCTGCTCCGCATCGGGTGGTGGTGGAGGCGTAACATCCATGTGCGTGAGATAAAGCTGGATGTTCCAGCCAAGTATCCCCCACACTTTGGGGAATGTCTTGTGCCAATTGAGCAAGTCCAGAAAGACTTCATCTTGTCCCACGAAATCCAACTTGTGCACCCACTCGTGAGCGTCCATATCGGCATTCGCCCGGTATTCGGCATCGATCCGGTCCACCACCGCCTCAATGTCAGAGGTCATCTGTGGTGTCAGTGCGTCAGGGATGATTAGGAAACCGTTACGCTCAAATTCAAGCCGCTCATCTTCAGTCAAACAGTAATCCAAACATGCGGTGTCCATACACGCCTCCTTTATCGATTTCTTTTTTGCTGTCTTCATAACATTCGCGTCTATGAGACACATAATTTATTATGTACAGTCAATCCTATTCGGTATAGACTGCTTCAATCAATCCTTTCATATAACCAATCGCAAAAAGCCGCTCCATACTATGCTCATCCGGGATGCTAGCATCACCCATCTTCGGGAAATGGTCTGGACGTGCGACTCCCGCATAGCCAACATCACGATAGGCACGTACGCACTCCGCCATGTCAGCCTGTCCGTCGTCATGGAAGGCTTCAACGAACTTATCGGGTGTTCCTTGCACATCTCGGAAATGCACAAAGAAAATCTTTTCCTGTTCCCCAAAATGCCGAATCACTTCGGGCAGGTTATCGGTCATCAGAGAGAAGTTGCCCTGACAGAGACCAATCCCGTTGACAGGACTTGGCACCAAATCGACGAGTTTCTGATAATTCTCTACGCTGCTCATAATCCGGGCAACTCCTCGGATAGGCGACAGCGGCGGATCATCCGGGTGCATCGCCAATTTGACATCGGCTTTTTCCGCAACCGGCACCACACGCTCCAGAAAATACTTCAGGTTCGTCCATTGCTGCTCTTCAGTGATGACACCGTGCTCGGTCAGAGGCGCATTCTTCATGTAATCATGGTCATACCCACTGACCTGAGACCCACCACGTGACGGAATCGTGACGGATGTTCGGAGGACAAAAAGAATCGGCATCCACGCAGGGCACCACACTGGAATTCCCAATGCCCCCATGTTACGGATAAACTCACAGATAATATCAATTTCTTCATCACGCCCCGGCAAACCGAGTTTTATTTTCTCCATCGGGGGACGGCTCTCAATCACCTGTAGGTTAAATCCGCTATCCTCGTACGTAGCTTTCAGGCGGGCAAGCGACACGTAACTCCACGGTTGTTGTTCGTCGCTTGCATTCGGTATTGGATTCAAGTCCAGGCCGCCAACCACATACTCAACACCGGCTTGCCTGGCTAACGTCCAAACGGGGGTCGGTTCCGGTCCAAGGGCTAAAGCAATCTTTACCATTTTCGATTCCCTCCTTCTCAAGTGAAAAACCCGATTGCATATTACCGCATTTCCATATATTACAAAAGATTATATCACAACCATCAACGGCTTCAACCGAAAAAGCGTTTTAACACCAACGAGGTTATAGAGGTATAACCTGCATTGCCGCCACGAAAATTATGCCAACTAATCGGAATTTAGCAGTTTAATACAAAAATTCTCGAAACGAATCCAATGTTCGCCCTCCGGGGGACCGTTGTAGCACTGGATGCTCACTTGATCCTCGCCCGGTGGAGGCAGTTCTCCCGTCGCCGCCGTTTGGAATTCCGTTTCGCCTGATGGGCAATACTGCGCCTCCCACGAATCAGCGGTGACTAGCAAGCGCAGCCGGACACTTTTCGCCGGCATCGCTGCTCTGCCGGGGATGATGTAGAGATCGTCATCGATAAGTTCCTTAACCTCTTTGAATACCGGCTTACCGTCGTTATACCACGTAATCCCTGCCTGCTCGTACTGCTGGGTGGGAAGGGTATGGTTGGTGATAGTCACTTCGATGGCATAAGTGCCATCATTACGGTCTGGTGCGGCTCTCAACAGCGCATTTCTGACTGTATCTGCTACGCCGGGGCGGACGCAAATCTCTAGTCCCCCGTCTTGGAGACGCCAATCGCCCGAATCCTCTCGCAGCCATGACCAACCTGCATCGAGTTGACCGTCGAAGTTATCTTCAAAGATGATTTGTTCGTTAGATGAATTCATGTGAGTACCTCCATGTTTGGGCGTTAGGCTTTTTCCCTCAGAGCGAGGGGTTAGATTTTAGCGAAACGCTTGGTTAGGTTAAAAAGTATTTGTAAGACGCTATCCACCGCTTCTGGGCTTATCGAAAGCTGTAAAACCCATATACTGAACGGTTTTTTGATTTAATAAACGCTTCAGGTTTCAATTCCCAACTCCCGGTTTGCGACATTCTGGTAGGTGTTGAGTCGCCCACCGACGACCTCCTCCATGCGGACAATTCGACCCGCCTCCGAGGATTCATGGCAAGCCATCACAAGGGCGACAGCGACCAACCCTTCCTCTGCTCCAACCTCGACTGACGTTCCATTGTCGATGGCATCCAAAAGTTCCGCGAGTTCCATGGCGAGGATGTTTAAGTCGCCGCCACCGCCCGCACCCGATTCGGACTGATCGTAACGCACAAGCCGTTCACCACCGAAAAGCCGAGCGGTACGGTCGTCAAGCGAGAAGTCAGGGACAAGTGCCAGCACATCATCGTCATCAAACGCGCCCTCATGATCGTCCCGAAAGAGGCGTAACGGCTGACCGGTGCGCACCGACGGCAGGTCGATCTGACCGTCGCTACCGAAAATCGTGAAACGACGAAATCCAGGACCGTGCGCTGCCTTGTCATATAGCCACTGCCCCAACGCATCGCTTTCAAATTCAAGCGTTGCCATCATCAGGTCAGGGGCATCCGCTGCCTGAACATCGGGATAGGTGTGGGCGTAGTGATCGTGAAATCCTTTTACGCGTCTTCCCTTGAAGATTCGCTCATGTTCCTGAAGGCGAACCTTGCCCGTCACCTGCTCGACGGGACCAGCCAAGTACATCTGCATGTCAGCGTTGTGGACGCCAGACTCCAGAATGGATCCACCCTGTTTACGGAGGTATTGCCAGCCCCCAGCGGAGGCGTTACGTCCGCCACCGGCAGAAAAATCTAGGACAGTGCGGATATCGCCGATAGCACCTGCCGCAAGCAGTGCCTTTGCTAGGCGGCTTATGGGGTCACGTCGGTAGTTCTCTGCTATGGAGAGCACAGTGCCGTATCGCTGGGCGGCGGCTTGCATTGCCCGGCAGGCTGCCACGGTCGGTGCCATCGGTTTCTCACACAGGACGTGCACACCATTTTCCGCTGCAACTCCAGCAATCGAATGGTGTGCTGATGCCGCAGCAACAATGTCCAGCACTTCTATGTCGCTTGAACCTGCGACAGCGTCCTCAAGTGAACGGTACACCTGTGGTTGTGTGCCAAAAAACTCCTCTACCTCACCAGCGACAAATTCAGCGCGTTCCAACTCTGGATCGATCAGGGCGACAACTTCAATTCGGCCGGGCTCAAAGTTCTCTAGGGTACGATACCCACGCAGGTGCCGGCGACCCATGCCGCCGCATCCCGCTAGGGCGAGTCGATGACGTTTATACATTTTTTCTCCTCCTAATACCAGTATCCATCTGCTTAATATGCTGCTGTCTGATGGGGGACGCGACATTGGCAAAATTGATCTCTATCACTTCTCTGTCGGATCCGCTGGACGTCTATATTTTCACCATCGCTTAAACGCATAGGTGGGTATACCAGTCACCAATCCAACGATTCCCCAGAGGCTACCTATTGTGAACGCGCCCAAGACCAGTCCCAGAAAGAACGGGAATGCTCGACGGTACATCTGTATCCCGCCGTGCCTGAGAATTGATCCTTTTACCACCCAACTGATAAGAAATGGGAACCACAGGTGTTCAAAGGGTATATACCCCGTTATCGGATAAGCTAACGGATGCAGGGGCCACCATAAGAACCGTAACCTCAGTACCGTGTTGATAAACACAACCAAGGCACCAATGCCAACAGCACTAAGCGATTGCGGATCCGGTTCTAGTGGACGTACAAGCCACCGCTCAATCACCGTATAGGCACCTATACCCCGCCCTTCACTGATGCCGCCCCATTTGTAGCTGAATTGCAAAAATGTCCAGAAAGTTACGATAATACCCACGACGACGGAGAACATAATGACTTTCCCCAGTTTGCGGGTATCCATACCCGACCGGTCTGCCAGTTTGAAACTTTCGAGCATATACGGCATCGGATGATTCCTGAACTGTTTTGTGAACGTCCAGAATGGGGCTGCTGCCGTCAATGTCTGACTTTCGAGTTTGCGGCTGCCTACCGCCGCTATAAAAAGTTGGAGCGGACCGTAGTGGAAAATCCCGTGAATTGGGGGACCAAGCTCCGCTCGTGTTCGTGTGTGTGCAAACGCAATGACAAAGTAAACACTGAAGAACGCCAATCCAAACTGAACCGTCGTGCCGGCTTGATATGAAAAGAACACCAGAAAGCTGAATCCCAGAATTATCCCGATTACTGCCGTTCTGTACTTCATCGGTTCGTCGGAATCGTCCGCCTCTGACATTGCCCCTATCGCCCTCTTCATAACCTGCCAAATCGGTTTCCTCCCCAGCCAGAAGGAGACGATAGCGATTCCCAGATATCCACCAAGGACCTGCTGCGCAACAAATGGATATCCGGGCATGTTAATCCCTATCATACTGCCTACGACTCGCTGTGCTTTCCAAAGCAGAAAAAAGAACCAGCACGAAAAGAGGAGATCGAGCGGAATGGCGAAAGCAAGACCAATAGCGAAAGGATTAAACTGGGCAGGAAAGTTACCCATCGCATTGAAGGGACGCTCTGTAAAATACACATTGAGATTGTATCCAAGTGGAATCTGCGGAAGTACGGGGAACAGAAAAGTTGTACCATTAATCAGATTGATGCCAGCGGCTAACCCAAACCCCAGCCAAAGCAGTTTGTTTCTGAAAAACGGGTGATGTCCGTTTCCCTCGCGGCTCATCTCATAAGGCAGGTGAACGAGCGGATAGGTTAATTTCTCCTTCTCAATCCACTGTCTCCTGATGATGATGTTCAGGCAGAACATGGTAAACGCAACCACTGAGAGAAAGAGCGTCCACCACACCATCGGTTCAAGCCAGCCTTTGATGTGGGCGGCGGTGTAAAATGTCGATTCTCCCTTGTAAAACCCGTAGAGCACCTGATCGTCATTTACGGTGAGTCGTTGCGATAGATACTTCCAAAAGAGGTTGCTCCAATCGTTCTCCGGCGTCGCAGACCAACGGGCAGTGCCCAGTGTGCAAAATATGGATTGACTAAAATCGTGTCCACTGACACAGACCGCCAAGAAGAGCATTGTATAAACTGTCAGCAGCTCCTGCTGACTCAATGCAATCCGCGGCAGCCACCGCTTCAGCAGCATATTCACTAGAATCAAGGACAGGAAGGTAAAAACAACGTTATAAAAAATCGTCATTGTGGTTGGGTACTGTGTATTCCAGACCGTTTCCCACTGCACGACGATATAGACGTTGATTGGCACAAGTGCTAAACCGATAAGTACCGCTCGAAAGGTAACGTCGCCTTTGCTATCATTTTTCGTCGGGTGCACCATGCTTTCCTCAATCCCGTGAACAGTACGAAATTCCGCGAGAGCCAAGACCCCTGAATCCGTCCCGCCCCAGCTACGCTATTATATCCATTCCCCCTTGCATGTCAATGGAAAAGTGTTGGTTACCGACTACTTCGCCCATTCAGATATTTCTATGTTGACGGGTGAGGTATCAATTTGCTAAACTCTGGTAACATAACTTTTGGATTATAGATCTATCCGTGGCAGGGGTTTATCGAGTCGGAGGTTTATCATGATTATCGACGTACATACACACCTTTCTACCCGCGAGCAGTGGGGCAAAGTCTTTGTCGAAGCGTTTGACCGGGGATACACCGGTTACACTGGAATTGACTTAGAAGTCACACCCGAAATACATTGGGAAGCGGTGGCAGCTGTTTCGCGTGCAATTGTCTTCGGCATTAATTCCATCGCGCTTGGTATGCACACACCGAATGACGCCATCGCCGCGTACGCTAAGGCGCATCCAGAAAAAATCATCGGCTTTATGTCGGTTGACCCAAACGATCCGGACGCATTGGATGAGATTGATCGATGCGTCAACGATTTGGGACTCAAGGGCATCAAGATGAGCCCGGTATACCAACACTATAATCCAAAGGGCGATAGGGCTCGACGGGTGCACCGCCGTGCGGAAGAATTGGGACTCCCCATCCTCACACATGCGGCGTACCATGTCATTGCCAATACGCCGATGGAGTGGGCAAATCCGCTGCTCTATGATCCCGTTGCTCGTGAATTCCCAAACCTGAAGATTATTCTTGCTCACATCGGACTCCCTTGGTACACTGACGCAATGGTGATGATACGCAAGCATCCAAATGTGTTTGCCGATGTCTCCGGCGGCGTTCCCCTGCGACCTTGGTGGGGGTATCAGGCACTGGCATTCTGTCATGAAAATCGTGTGATTGATAAACTTCTTTTTGGCAGCGATTTCCCAATCGCCACTATTGAGGAAACTATCGACGCACTCCGCACCGCCAACCGATTTGCCGAAGGCACCAATATGCCACAGGTCCCAGAGCAGGACATTGAGGATCTCATCCATCGTGATTCCCTCTCCCTGCTTGGGTTGGATTAATGAGGTTTGAACCTTAAAAAAGTCAACCCTTGTTCTACTCTATTCGTCTATAGCGTAAACGGGACGGAGAAATCTGACAGAAAAGGAGCATCACAATAGCAATCAACAAAACATGATGACACCCACTTTATCTTTAGACCGCCAGCAACTAGAATTACCCCTGCAAAGTCCGCTGCAACCCACAAGAGTTAGCATACGGTTGAGGATACTTCTATGCCTACTTTTCCTGATACCCACTTGGCTCTTCATTCCTCTGACAACTTTGGCTCAAACTCCACCCATTAAAGAGGACCGAATCGCGATTCAGAACGCCCACGATTTCTACTATTCCCAGAAATATTCAGAGGCGATTGAAGCGTATAAAGCGCTACTAAAAACACCCCTACACCAACACTCAAAGGATGCAATCCGTATGAATTTAGGGCGTTCCTACGAGAAACTTGGCGATGATGCCATGGCACTTCAAAGTTTCCAGGCGGTGATCGATGATGATCCAGACGGTTCATATGCAAGCCAAGCGGTGCATCGAATTGGGGCACTTTTTCGCGATCGGTATCAGTACAAAGAGGCGATTACCCGATGTCGACAACTCGCCAACAAATATCCGAAAACGCAAACCGCAGCGATCGCGCGTTATTTGATTGCCCAATACACTTTTGCAGACGGCGGATATGACGAGGCTATTGGAAGTTACCGAAGTTTCCTAAATGATTTCCCGACCTCTCCGTACCGTAACAGTGCGCTCAATAGCCTTATTCGACTGTGTCGAATTCGTCACAGGTACACTGACGCAGAGAAATTAATACAGGCTGAACTGAGCCACAAGCCGAACGATATCAATCTGATGGACCAGTTGGCGGATCTCTATAAAGCGCAGGAGAAATACGACGAGGCGTTATCCCTATACCGTACTGCTCTTAAGCAAAATCCGAAAAATACAGATATTCTGAAGAAACTTGGAGAGCTATACGCGGAGCGAGGGCAGCAAGATCTTGCTGCAGAGCAGTGGGCTAAAATTGTCCAAGATGATCCGGATCAAGCCTATCGATACCAGCAGCTAGGGTCAATATACACATCTCATCAGATGTATAGAAAGGCTGTTGAAGTCTATGAAACGGCCCTCAACCTCAGTCCCAAGAATGCTCAACTCTACAACCGGCTCGCGGATGTCTACAAAATTCAAGGGCAGGTTGATATGGCGGTCAATACCTATCTACGCGCGTTAAGTGTTGTGGATATTGGCTACAGTGGGCGCGATACGCTTATCCAAAGCATGGCGGAGATCTACGAAGGCGCTCAACAAAAGCGGCTGCTTGAGGGGGTAATTGACCGACTCCAAGTGATGCTGAGAGCGGCGTCACAAAATCCGAGTCTCGTTCTGTCTTTGGCAGAGGCCTATTTCTATCGCGGGAATTTGGATTTGGCGCTCAGAAATTTTAGGCGGCTGCATCAACTTTACGCCGCTGACCGTGGACGCATCCTTGAAAAGTATGCACAAATTCTGGAGCGGAACAAAAACCCTAAGGCGGCAGATTTTTATCAGGCAATTGCTGAACTCTTTCCAAATACGCATCTGGCTTGGGGCGCACAGATGAAGTTGGTACGGTTCTATGAGCGGTGGGGACGGTGGGATGATGCTTTGACAGTTTTAACAAGTATGACGCGACGGAACAACCAGCCATCTGCGCAACTGCTCTTGGGACACGTCTGGTTACACGGAATACGAGATCCGGGGGCTGCACTGCACGTTTACCAAGCGTTAGCCAATCAATCATTGTCGACTGACGAAAAAATACAGATTCAACTTGGCATGGCAACGTGTTACATCTTGCAGGGCAAGTCCAACATAGCAGAGATTGTACTTCGTCCTATTGCTGATGGGAATAGCAATTTCAAGACGGAGGCTCAAAAACTAATCGGCGATGCACATCTGCTTCGGGGCGATATTGAATCGGCAGTTGCGGCATATAAGGGTGTGCTTGATATTGCGATGTCCAATCCATTGAGCAACGATTCACTAGACAGAATTGTCCTGATCCAATCCAACTCAGACTATAGCAACAAACCTCTCAAACGTTACCTCGAAGCAATGCAAAGCGATTTAAGCGGAGACACCGAGGAGGCATTACAACTGTGCCAAGAAACGATGAAGGAATATCCGACGGCGCTCATCGTTGATGATCTCTGGATGCTAATTGGTGGAATTCATGAGCGTGAAGCGCGATACACTGATGCTATCACGGCATATCAGCAGGTCACCGTTTTGGAGGAGAGTTCAATCGCAGCGGAGGCAATAGCGAAAATCGCGGACATCTACCGTTGGGAACTCAATGCGCCCGACAAAGCACAAGAGACCTATTCTGCACTCATTCAAGATTATCCTGAGAGTGTGATTGTTGCCTACGCCCGGCAGCAGCTTGATGCGCTTATGAAAGAGAAAGCCGACTAGTAAAAAGAAAACCTGCCAGTATGAGCACAAAAAAGGCAGGAAACTCAGTCTGAATCTCCTGCCTGTACCTATGAAACACGAATCCAGTTTACACGCTGAAAGATTCGCCACAACCACATTCGGACCTTGCATTGGGATTGGTAATTTTGAAGCCTGACTCCATCAAACCATCGTTATAGTCTAGCGTTGAACCGGCGAGATAGAGTGTACTACGCGAATCGATGAAAACCTTTAACCCATGCTGTTCAAAGACCTTATCACCACTCCGTAGTTCATCAAACCCAAGATTATACTGAAAACCGGAGCAACCTCCACCGACAACCTGCATACGCAGACCGTGCTCCGCGTCAGCATCTACACTCTCTTCTCCCATCGTACCTTGCATTAACAGTTGTGCCTTTTTGGCTGCAGCTTCAGTAACTGTAATCATCTTGATCCCCCTTTTTTATTCAAATGTAAATTATAATTATGGATAGCAGCTTTTAATACCTTCTCGGCAAGTACCGCATAGCGCGCTTTATCCGGCGGTAATCCTCCAAGTGCTTCATCAACTTGCCGATTCGTTATATCTAGTGCTTCTTGAATTGTGCATTCCTTGATTAGTTCTGTGATGAGGGAACTGGCTGCGATTGCAGTTGGACACCCAAATGCCTTAAACTTCGCATCGACAACCCGCTCTTGAGAAACCTTAATTGTGAGCTTCATCATTTCGCCGCTAGCGGGTGTACCTACAACCCCCACTCCATCCGCGTCTCTGATTGTACCAATATTCCGTGGATTTTCGTAATGCTCCATAACCTGTGGGGTGTGCATATCCGGCTCCAAACTTCATGATGAGTCGAAAATACCAATCTATATTATATTGCACAAGCACTATAATGTCAAATTTACTTTAATTAGGGATTTAGTTCTCTTGTAGGAGGGATCTCCGAATCCCGACGCATCGCTCAAACAGGAAGAAAACCGAAAACTAAATAGCCCCATACTTTAATCGTGATGGCAAGGTTCTTCACGTTTCACTGTTGAGGGTCGCATCTTGTAACCGGCGGAGCTTGAGTATAAAGGAATCCTCGTCGAGCGTTACCATGTCGTAGGTAATCGCTGCTCCTTTCGTCAAATCCCGCTTCAATTTAGCTCCGGGCGCCAAGCCTAGAGGCAGCAGATTTTCCGAACAGGCAGTCTCTGCTTTTTCAATCAACCCGTTGACTGTATACCCGCCGCCACCATCTAGGGTCTCTCCTTGCTTCAGATCTCGTTTTGCGACAGTGATTACCTCTGCGGTCGGCTTTGTCAAGGGTGTGCCAGTGGGCTGGCCGTAGAGTGCTGCCTTGATAATAGAGATAGGTGCTGCCACCGCTACGAGGTGATAGGGTCGATAGAGCAGAAAGTTTTTGCCATTGCCGCCCGGATGGAGATGGTAGCCGCCCAAATCCTCCTGAATGAAGGGATGATCGGTTCGGATGACCACAAAAACCCCCATCCGAAGCGGTAAATCCAACGGAGTAACCCCATCGTCCGCTACACTATTGGCTAATTCCACTACCCCGTGCCGACTCAGAAGCCCTCCCTCTTCTTGCAGGCTAAAAGCCTGAGCAATTTCGGAGATGTTGAGTGAAGGTTCGTGCATACCCCGCACGTCCGGCGGTAGCCCGGTCATATTCGCCAGCGCAGTCATCTCAACCTGTGCTTTAGTGCCATCCCGGAACGAGTTAAACATTTTTAAGTTAATTGTCCGTCGCTCGATCATCTCTTCGCTGAAGCCAAAACGTTCTGGCACCGTATCCGGCGTTCCTTCTCTGTCGTCACCGTAGAAGATTGTGCCACGACCGGCGGCGACAATTTCAAATCCGAGTGCCTTTGCCCAGTCCACGATGTTCATAGTCACACCGGGCTGATCACCGTCCACAAGGGTATAAACGACGCTAGCGGTATCCGCTAGACGGCTTAGATAGGGTCCTATGGTCACATCGGCTTCCACATTGACCATCACCAGATGTTTGTTATGGGTCAACGTATGATACGCCATGCGGGCACCAACTTCTGGAATCCCAGTGGCTTCCACCACCACATCTATCAGATCGGACTGCGGGAGGAGTAGACCATCTTCGGTTATCGCCCGTTTGCCGCTGTGGATGGCTCCGTTCAATTGTTCGACATTGTGTACAATTTTTATAGCGTCCGCCGGCACACAACTCGCTGTGTAGGCGTGTCTTGCGTGAGCTAAGTTGATATCGGCAATGGCACTAGTCTCAGCACCCTCCATCTGGGAAAGTTGTGCTACTAGCCCTGCACCGAATTTGCCAGTACCAATGATACCCACGCGGATGGGATTATTCTCTGATGCACGTTTCGCTAATAATGTACTGAACATTATGGTCTCCTTGTATCACACAGATATAAGGTAGGTAGGATCAGTCCGCTTTCAGACTACGAATATCCTCCCACAGTCCATCCACCTTTCTGCCCAACTCTTCAAGCGTTCCATCGTTTTCAATCACGAAGTCTGCGTACTTCACCTTTTCGGATAACAGCATCTGCGAATCAATCCGCGCTTGTGCTTCTGATTGGCTTGGGGGACGATTTTGCGCGATGGCTCGATCCAACAAACGCTGAAGTTGAGTTTGCGCCGAAGCCGTGACCACGACAATAACATCCACTGTATCTTGTGAGTTCGCCTCAATAAGCAACGGCGCATCAATCAGGACAACGCAATCTGCATCCTCGGTGACAAGCCTATTCGCTTCGGAACGGGATTGTTGGACAATTGGTGGGTGCATTATTGCGTTCAAACGCTCGCGGGCAGCTTTGTCATTGAAGACAATTGTGGCGAGCTTTTGACGGCTGACATCACCGGATTTGTCAAGGATATCAGCCCCGAATGCCTCAAGCAACGCTCCCATGACGGGACTTCCACGTTTGAGCAGCTGGTGCCCAATCTCATCCGAGTTGATTGGAATCGCACCCTTTTTTGAGAGCAGTTTGGATACGGTCGATTTGCCACAGGCGATACCGCCCGTGACACCGACGATGATACCCCGATCAGAAGCTATTGGTTTCATAGCATGAGAACCCTTAATAGGGAACGACGATCATTGTTCCCTACAATGGAAAATTTTGTCTTGCTAACCTGTTGCTGTTTGCGTTACAATTTTCTCATCATGACAGAACAAACAACACACGCTACAGTTGACTCTAACTCCCGTACTCCCGTTCTAGTCTCTTGGTCTTCAGGCAAAGATTCCGCTTGGACATTTCACACCTTGCGCCAACAGGGTGAACGCTACGATGTGCGTGGCATCTTCACAACTGTGACCCAAACCTTTGATCGTGTCTCTATCCACTCCACACCTTCTTGGATCCTGAAACTGCAATCCGAGAGGCTCGGTGTGCCACTATACGAGATACCGATACCGTATCCCTGTTCCAACGCACAATACGAAGCCGCCATGCGACAGTTTTTGGATCGTGTGCGAGCATTGCCCGAACATTTGACGGTATCACATTTCGCATTCGGAGACCTATTCCTGGAGGACATCCGCCGCTACCGCGAAGATAAACTCAGCGGAACCGGCTTTACGCCGCTCTTCCCGATATGGGGACAAGACACGCCCACGCTTGCTCAAGAAATGATCGCCTCCGGAGTACGTGCCATCGTAACTGCTCTCAATCCCACCAAGTTGCCAGCGGAGTTCGCAGGTAGATGGTTCGATCTCCAATTTCTCGCCGACCTCCCCGCGGAGGTAGACCCGCTAGGCGAAAACGGCGAGTTCCACACATGTGTCACTGACGGACCAATGTTCACATCACCCATCGAAGCGCAGCCCGGTCGTATCGTCCAAAGAGACATCGCTTCCGCCGATGATGATAGCAGTGACACTATTCATGCGAGAAACCCTTCCCCGACGTACATCTACGCCGACGTAGAGTCTATAAACTGAGATTACCAATCCCACTGCTCATTACGATTGGCTAAAACGGCGATTCTGATGGTAGACCCACCATTCCACAATAAGCAGCAATAGTGCGAGAAAAGCTGCGTATGCCCATATCTCCTGATTCACTTCTGGCAAGTTAGATTGCACCCGTTCAGTACCCGCATCTGTATTGGGATCATCCACTAATTGCGACGGCGAAAGGTCAGATTCCTGTGGGCTAAGTAGATTGGCTGCAAATCGACCAAACGGTTCGCCATCAACAAATACAGTGTAAACACCAACCTTTGTTGTATCTGTAAAAACGATTCGAGAATCCCGCGCTTGTAGCTCTTGCACGTCGTTGTCGGGTGTTTGAACGGTTATCCTTTCAACCTCACTGATATGCTCAAGATAAATCTTTACAGGCTCACCTGTCTTAACAAGATCGGGTTGGATTGGGGATGTCGCTGCCCCTAACCATTCCAAAAACTGAGACATCAAAATAGGGGCAGAAGGTATAGATGTCGCAAAGTTTGAAACGTCGAGATCGAACGGATCAAATGCAAAAACAACCACTTTTTGGTTGTCCTGCTCTCCGAGCCAGATCAGCGGTGTCTGGTTCGTTTCAATAAGCGGAATGCCCCACAATGGCAATTGGACGCGCAGCGATGCTTTGACCTCCAAATCAATCAGCGAGACATCGCGCATCACCTCGTGAGTAGGATGCTGATCGATGATTTGAGTCGACTGACTGTTTTCTTGGGCGGGCATAAAAGGAAGCCCACCGATCGGGTTAAGGAAAACGATATTCCCTTCGGGGAGCGGATCCGGGACAAACTGATCAAAGATAAGAATATCGTTTCCGCCCGCGCTATGATAATCGGAGGTCTGAACCTGATTTAGGATAACATGCGGATCTGTTTTGAGAATCGCGGTCAACGGTGGCTGATCCCGATCACTGACGAGTAAAACCTTCCATGTCGGTGGTGGGTACAAAATCGCCGCAGCGACGTTGTCAACAGAAAGATCATCATCAATATCAAGACGGGCAGTGACGACCTGTCCATAAAACCTTTCGTCGTCCTCAAGAAAAAATAGGATTGATGTTGTCTCTTTCGGAGGTAGGACTACGCTTTCGTCTTCAAAAAACGACTTCCCTTCAATTCCTAGCTGTACCTGAAATTCCTTAGGGGCGTCTGCAAAACTTTGCACGCCAACGAGCACTTCGTAGCGATTCGGTGAGGTTAGCGCACGGGTGACACTGAACTGGACAATTGCGATGTTTTCGCTACGGTTTCCCAAACCGATTTTTTGAAGTTGAAATGGACTTGCAGAATTGGGGAGCGTCCCAAAATTGTCGCTAATAAAGACAACTCCAATTGTATCGGGGTTCTGCACAACCTGCGCCCCCGGCACCCTCGCGTAAACAGCTACAGAATCGAATACCGCTTTGAGCGTTGGAGGAGTATGTGCTACGGACAGATTGTCAATAGCCTGACGCAATTTTTCTGTATCCGATGTAAAAGCCTGACGGATATTATGCGGTGGGCGAGATGTATCTATAATCATCATCTGCCCATTTATCCCAAGCTGGTTAATCAGTTTTAGTGCTTCCGCCTTTGCCACATCAAGACGGGTTTTCCCCAGATCGGTTGCTCCCATACTTGCCGACGTATCTATAATAACGACTGATTGCTCACTCAAACCGCCGAGTTGACGCAACGCTGGACGTGCAACGCTACCCACCACAACCAGCAAAAACAGAATCTGAAGCGGGAGCAAAAGTGAATTTCGCAGGCGTTGGAAGGGTACGTTGGCTTTCATATCCTCAATAGCTTCAAGCCAAAGCATCACGCTGGGAACGACATGGCGTTGACGACGCAGTTTGAGGAAATGCAGCAGCACCACAATTGGAATGAGTGCTAAGAGATAAAATGCAGAAGGATTCAGGAAATGCATTGTTACATTGTCGCGGTTCCCTCCTCGGGGGAACCGGTTTTGCCGTTCTGTTTATCCGCAAGTTTTTCCAGGACCTCCTCTGCGTCCTGGCGTCCAGTTTCGCCGTAGTCAGTCTTTAGCTTATCACACTCTTCATGAACTTTGTCGTAGTCATGTAGTTCGCAGTAGATATTTGCTAGGTTTTTGTGCATCTCCCTGAAAACACCAGGCCAGTTGCGCGTCGGTTCCAGATTGATCAGGCGTGTTGCTCCTTGGATAGCGTGATTCACAATTTCATCGAGTTCTGCCTTCTCCTCGGCAGGAAAACGACTGACATCCTCGCCGTTCTTTTGCATTTCCTCAATCCGCTCATTGTACGCCCCCAATCTATTTAGTGCTTTATCGCAATCGTTGTAGGTTCTTTCAATACTGAGAGCACCTTCAAAAATCTTTGAGAGAAACCCCAATTTCATAATAACCTCCATCTAAACACTGGTACATTAGTTTTTAATTATTCCGCCTCCTTCAATGATAGGGCAGAGATCACAAAGCTGGCTGCTACAGAAGTTTTTGTGGAGATAAATCGCGCCCTGCTGTTTCTTGGCTGAAGGAGAGATGAGTTTAATCGGTTGCTCTTGGCTGAAAATTTGTGCTTCGATTTGTTGAGTGAAACGATTTTCTTGCAGTTTTGGATAACTATCGTACAGTCGCTGCACCGCTTCTGCTAGCGTTGGGCTTTGGGACTGTTCAGCCCATAATAACGTAATCGGCAACAACTTGTTGACAATAATGTCATTGGCACGATCAACACCAATGAGTGCAGCCCCGCGCTGTGGAATGCCTTTTCCGAAATGAGAATGATTTTCCCAGTAACCGGAGGGAGTTGGGGTCAACCTCTCTTGTAATTGGCGACGCATACGCGCCAAAGCCCTCTGATTCACCGTTGCTGCACCCGCAATCAGCGGAAGAAAATCCATCATCAGAGTATCCTGACAGCGACTGATAATTTGGGCGATACCTGGGATGCGGCGGGACGGATAATTGGCTGGACGCATCTTGGCAAAATGCCACTGTTCTGCTGCCATACGTGTAGAGCTTTTGTGTTGTTCAGTAGATTCCCAAATCGATTCCAACCGTTCGATAAACCTCTTGTCCTCCTCGTCCCATTCGATTTCCTGCTGAGATTGTGCAGGCAGCAACCCTGCCACGCCAAACAGAATTGCCTGAACGGATTCATCGGATTTGCCACGAATTTCCGAAAGAGGCACCCGCTGCGCCAATTCCCGAAAGGGGCTACTGTTTTTTGTGTAGCCTAACGCCTCCATGATGCCTTGATACAGTAGCTGTTCAAAATCCACTCCAACTATCTGGGTTCGCATCACATCAGCTTTTTCCTGTAGCCGCTCCTGTCCTAGATCGTCAAAGGTTGATTGGACACGCTCGATTTTGAGCGTTTCGCCCGTCACCCTGCATTTGTTGGTAAATGTTTCCTGATTTTCCTTTCTTTCGTCGAACAGATCGCCGATTGGTGCGTCAAGTCGGTTTAAGATTTCGAGTGTTGGAATCCGCTTTCCGTTCTGAAGCCGTGTCCGGAGGTTGATGTCATCGTTCAAGTAGACGACATGCAAGATGACACGATTATACCTCGGATCTAGGTGGTGTTTGTGATTATACCAGCCGGACGAATTGGTGTGAATCTCCACATCTCCGGCATGTAGGTCCCCATCAATCACGAGTTCTGCATGCACAAAATCGGGGCCTTCATCGCTATTCCAGAACCCCGGCTTGAGCACCTGAATTGGACGTCCATCTGTGGACTTAAGGCCGAAATCAATGAACCGCTGCTCGTCCCACACGGTTTGGACAAAATGCTCGTCAATATTCTTGAGGTCTACCATTCAGCACCTCAATCTGAAAATGGAGTCATTCGCTATCAGAAGGAAATTACTGCCCAACTCCTATGATTATTCCCCCTTCGCCAACTCCCCATCGCTGTCCTGTATCTATCGCATCAATCGCGTATAACGTTGGGAGATTGCCGGCGTTTTCACGTGTCCATGTTTGCCCACCATCAGTAGTGTGCAAGATGGTCCCAAAATCACCGACAGCCCAGCCGGTTTGCGAATCAACGAAGACGACATCATACAAACTATCGTAAGACTGCGTCTCCTGCTTTGTCCATGTGACCCCTCCATCTTGGGTGTGGAGAATCACACCTTCTTGTCCCGCAATCCAGCCTGTGTTTTCATCGACAAAATCGACGCCTTTCAGATTATTGTCAACGCCAGCGTCTTGGTTTTCCCATGTTTCGCCACCGTCGGTGGTCCTCAGAATCGTTCCGAAAGAACCGACTATCCAACCGATTGCGGGCGAAGCAAAATGGATCCTTTCAAAATTATTGCGCGTATTCCCAACAGCCACACGCTTACCTGTGCCGATCCAGCTTTCACCACCATCGATGGTTTTAATGAAGGTGTCGTTTTCTCCAACCATAAATCCAGTTTGTCCATCCACCATCCAAGCATCTATCAGACGGCGACGCAGAACTGCGGGATTCCCCTCCCGATCTAGGCGACTTTCATTAATTGCCTCTTTAAGTTCCCAGGTTTGGCCGCCATCAGTTGTCTTGAGGATAGTCCCCCTCGTCCCCGTGATAAAACCGACATTTTTGTCACGGAAATAAACGTTCCAAAAATAAACTTGGCGTTCCATCTCGGCTATCTGCTTGACTATTATCTGTGTCCAAGTCTTTCCACCATCGGTTGTCTGTACAATCAACCCGTCAGACCCCACAGCCCAGCCATTCATTCGATCGTTAAACTCCACATCCTGAAGATGTCCCCACACACCATCGTTACGCACGAAATCATCATTCCGCAGAATCGTCCATTTCCCATCTCCATAAGCCTGGGAGAGTATCAACAACCCAAACATCGTTAAAACCAACATTAGGCTCAAAATTTTTGTTGATCGCATTGTATGCTCCTTGCTATAATTGTTTGATGCGAATCCATTCAGCGGTTTACTTTGATACAGGTGGGGACTCGCACCGACTTACTGATTTTGCTACAAGACCTGTCAACAAAACTCATTTTACAGTTTTTTTTACGTGACGTCAACAAAAATTTCTTTGTAAACATTCCTACCTGTGAATCTATAGCTTATCCAATAGCATCGCGCGCAAAGCGTAACAATATGATAGAGAATCTGTCAATTTTTTAGATGAATATTGCAACTTTCTGAATTTGTTGGTGTGTTTCTAGTCAAGCACCCGCGGAGGACCGATTATGCCAGATCTGGACGATGAATTGATGCAACAGTGTCAACAAGGGAATATGGAGGCGTTTGATCTAATAGTGCGCCGAAATCGGGTCCCTCTGGTGAATTTCATCGCTCGGTTCCTAGACGATTCGGACTCCGCTGAGGACTTGGCACAGGAGACATTTGTTCGTATGTTCAAAGCAATCAAGCGATACAAATCCGGAGCAGCTAAGTTTAGCACCTGGATGTATCATATTGCCTCCAATCTTTGCAAAAATGAGCTACGAAATCGGGGGCGACGAGGTCGGTTCTTCGTCGATAGTGTGACTACCGAATCCTCCTCGGGACCAGAACCAATCGAAAAAGATCTGATCGCAACTGCCCCCGCGCATGTCTCCCTACAACCAGGAAACCAACTTGAACAGAAAGAACGTGAACACGCTGTGCAAAGTGCGATATCCGAACTTCCTGAACGCTATCGGCTACCATTGATTCTCCGGGATCTGCAAGAATTGAGTTATGAGGAAATCAGCGAAACGTTAACCCTCCCGCTCGGAACGACAAAATCACGCATCAACCGTGCACGGCTTATGTTAAAAGATAAATTGAGAAGTTTTGTGGAGTCATCATGAACTGCTTAAAAGTTGAAGAACAATTTTCTGCGTATATAGAAGATGAATTAGACTATCAGGCGGTTAGGGCATTTGAAACTCATCTGAGCACCTGCGAGTCGTGTCGTCAAGAATTTACGCTATTCCGCGAGTCATTAGATCTGCTACATCAGTTGCCGCAGATTAAGCCATCAACCGAATTCGATATTACCTTGCAAACCCGCCTCGCGGGTACCCAGGTCGAATCAATTCCGTTTTGGCAACGCGTGTTGCAGCCCTTGCATGGTCAAATTTATTTGGCATTAGGTGCAATTGCAGTGTTGCTTGTGATGATCGCCGGTTTCTATTTTTATCAAAAAACGCTGACCGAATCTGAATCGCCCGAAACCGTGGAAGTGCCGGCGTCTTCAAAGCGTATGCCGCTTGCTGAAGGGCGCGAGGTGGAATCGAAGCAGCAACAATTACCTTTAGCTGTCCCTAGTCAAGAACTGCAATCCCTAGTCAATTTTCCAGAGCCCTCGGTGCTTGACTTGCAACCAACGCGTGGAAATCAACAGCCACAATTCCCGGCGTTTAATCTACAACCAACGCGTGGAAACCAGCAACCGCAACTCCGGGAATCTGACCTGCAGCCGGCGGATAAAAGTCAACAACCGCAGCAGCTAGAACAGAACTATATTTTACGGACCATTAACTATACAAAAGCCCCTACAGGGGGAGGCTTGTAAAATGTATAAAACAGTTCAGATACAGAATAAGAGACGCAACGTACCTATTAAGCTTTGCTCAATTCGCCTGTATCATAAATCAGTCGCTCTCGCTATTGCGCTGTTTTCAGCTTGTCTCTGGTCTGCGGTTGCCGAAGAAAGTGTGCTGCAATCCATGGAGCGTGAGTTTCAAGCGATAGTAAAATCTGTGCAACCATCTGTCGTTGAAGTTGTGGCGACATGCAGGGGCACCCCGCAAACGATTTCGGGGGCACCAGGAACATTGTTAACTGATAACCCGATGACCGCGCTCTCTTACGAGAACATCGGATCCGGCATTATCATTAACGCCGCTGGCCACATCGTAACAACCGCGGGAGTGGTTGAAAACGCGACTGAGATTGAAGTCGTATTTACCAATGGAAAGCGTACATCGGGAACACTACTCGGTATTGATACCCTAACAGATATCGCTGTTCTCTCTGTTGAGAACGACAACCTCCCTCAGACAAGAATTGGCGATTCCGATCAAATCAATACAGGGTCATGGGTCATCACGGTTGGCAGCTCTTATGGGCATTCTCCGACACTTTCCTTTGGAACAGTCAGTGGCTTAGAGATTTTACCCGATCGACCGTTTTACGATGCAATCAAGGTCAATGCCTCTGTGAATCCAGGTAACAGTGGAGGGGCTGTTGTTAATACATCGGGGGAAATTGTTGGTGTTATTGCGGCAAAGATGGAAGATCCTTATCTCAAGCAGATATCACATTGGCTCAATTCGCCGACTCCAGAATTGCTCCAGAAGCAAACCGCCATGCTGAATACCAGCCCATTCGGACGGACTTGGACGAGAAGCGAGGTTGGCTTTGCTATTCCGATTAATACAGTAAAACACATCGCCGAACAACTGACTCAATACGGTAGCGTTCCTCGCGGTTGGCTTGGGATTTGGCTTGAACAGGAACACGAGCGAACTACCGCTGTCGGTGTCCGCGTCACAAAAGTTTCAAAAGGAAGCCCCGCTGAGAAGTCCGGCATCAAACATCAAGACGTTATTGTTGAATTTAAAGGGCAACCTGTCCGTACATTCCTTGAATTCAAAAAACGGGTTGCTAGCTTCCCACCTGATACCCGCATTACGGTTAAAATTTTCCGAGATGGACAATTCCTTCTGCGCGAAGTCGTACTTGGGAACAGAGAGTAGCATGCTTTTCTCAGTCTTTTCTCATGTATCTCGCTAGTGTCTCCATCCTTTTTCTAGCTTCTCGTAAATCCCTTTGACAATTTTTTGAAAATCTGCTATAATTACTATTGCTTCAAACAGAATCGAAGAAGCATCTTAAAACTACATAGTTGTCGATTCAGGTGCTGGTAATCGATAAAGATTGCCGGAGAATAGGGAAGTGCGGTAAGAATCCGCCACGGCCCCGCCACTGTAAACGACGTTAAATCGTGTCCAGAAGCCACTGTCCCATTTCGGGATGGGAAGGCGGACAACGCGTTGTCGTAAGTCAGGAGACCTACCTGAATCTGATTTCACATGGTAGCTTTCGCGGGAAGGCTGTGAAACGGGGTTCTTTGCCGACTCATCGTGCTTGAGTATACTTGCATATCACAGGTGTAAATGGCGGACCACACCCCAGCTTTCGGCGTGAAAGCTGGGGTTTTTTGTTTTTAGGTTGCAAAACCTACAGCTGACACCGCTATATCACTGATGAAAGGACGATTCGGTTATGCATATACGCAAGTTCACCTTCACATTTGTACTCGCAATTTTCATGTTCGTCACCCTGAATGTTTATGCCCAAGAAGCCGAAAATTTGGCAATTGTTGTGAACGGTTTACGCAAACCAGAAGCCGGCATTCTGCCATCGCTCTCAATTGTCAATCTTGATGAACCTAATCTGAAAAAGGCAGTTGAAAATGAGATTATTCCACTTGGACTGGTTATACCGAGCGATCTGGAGGTTCAAGGGAATCTCCTTTATGTTCTTCTCCAAGAACCGGATCCATTTTTTGATCCGCGTGGCGGCTCTATCGAAATTATCAATCTTTTGACCCGCTCAAATGTCGGAAGCATCCCAATCGACTCCGATACCACCCCCAAACAGATTGTCCTTATCCCTCCCTCCAAAGCGTACGTTACAGGTCTATATAGCAATGTAATCTATGTGGTAGATCTGAACCAGAAAAGCGTTGTTAAGCGGATTCCTTGCGGTCCAATGCCGGATGGAATAACGGTTCTTAACGGAAAGGCGTATGTTGCCAACTCCGCCTATGCTAAGGAGCCGGGCACTTGGAACATCAGCTATGACGATACGAGTAACGTCACGGTCATTGATACAGAGACCGATACAGTCATAAAAACTATCCCAATGCCGATAAACACAAACGGTATCACGAGTGATAGTGTATCTAGGGTGATTGCAGTGTCGGCAGGTATTGGTGGGTGGAATCCTCAAGGCCCCATCCCGGGGACAGTCGTGTTTATCGACGCAGTTACCGACGAAGTCGAAAAAACCATTGAACTCGAGACAAGGGCAGGTGGACCCACCATTGACAGCATGAAGCGCGTCTTTATCAGTTCTGGTGGATTGCTTGTGTACGATCTAGTCAGCGAAGTATGGACACACGATGCTGACAACCCATTCACAGATTTGGGCGGAGTGGGAGCAATCGATCAGAACGATAACCTGTATATCGCAAGAGCAGATTGGACAGGTGGCAGAATGGACGAGTTATATGTCGTTGCCCCCGATGGAACGCTGCTTAATACCTACGGCGTTGGCCCGGGAGCATCTCTCGTCACCGTTGCACAGGTCCAATCAATAGGAGTTGCGGCTGCTAATGTGAATCATGATGGCGTAGTCAATATCCTTGATCTGGTCCTCGTCGCAAGCAACTTTGGACAAACAGGTAGGAACCTCCAAGGCGATGTTAATCGCGATGGAATTATCGACGTCTTCGATCTCGTCCGTATTGCGAAGTATTTCGGGCAAGATGTCAACTGATGAAGGCGCAGAAAATGTGCGTAGGGAGCGTAAATCTACGTTCCCTACAAAAGTTTACTTCGTGGATCTTAAACCTTTAATCCAATTTGATTATCCGTTAAACTATCATTCTAAAACCCTTGAATCCCCATATCTGTTATATTTCACGTTCCGCGAAGCGAGAATCCTCGACGCGTCGGGATCTACTATTCTTGCTCCTCTGTTTCTGTTATCTCGCTTGTTCGCCAAAAAGCGGTGAACAAGTTCCGATTTCATGGGCCTCCACCTTTTTTTCGCTCGGTGCAAAAGTCGAATTTGACGCTACGATTCGAGAGAACATCCAAAAAGTCACCGCGTTTGATTCAGAGGACAGGTTAGTCGCTCGACTCGATCTCGGAGGATATGCACGCAGCACCGAATTCCTCTACTTTCGCTGGGAAAAGGGGCAGACTTATCGGTTTGAAGTGATGTATCAGAGCGGTGAATCTGCCGCTCAAATGGTGCAGGCACCCCAAACCGATCCGCGCGGGACGATCGAGATTGCGATCCCTTACGGCACAATCGAGGTGAACAAGACCGTTGATACAAGCGTTGGTACAGACTTGAACGTATCACCGGCAGCGTCCGCTCAGAAGGCATCGTTGGTCTTACGGGGCGTCGAAATGACTGCAACCGTGCTCGTCCGAAGTGGCTTGGAGGCACCTGTTACCTTTCAAGTGGTGCTTCAGGTTCCGGCATCATTTCAAGTGTTACCACATAACCCAGTATGGGATAGTGAGGTGAAGGAGGAGGTTCCGAATTCTAGTGGAATTGGAGAGGAGGTTTTATCCTACCACTCATCAGGAAGATTCACCGTCGAATCAGAGGTTTGGTACAGCCAATTGACCTTAAAGATCCCAGATGAACCGCTCTCTAAGGGCGCACAGATCCGCGGACACGTGTTCTTTGAAAATGAGTCGGGAGATCGGTGGGAACGGAGTGTGACGACGCCATTGCGTTCTGCCTCCCTCGATGAGATTGCGGAGCAACTTCGGATTGAGGACATTACCATGCCGACAGGCCCAGGCGGCATTTCCGATCCGCGTCAACGACGGGACACGATTTCCTCTCCACGTCCACTCTTGGGAGGGCTCGGCAAATGGTTCGGGGCAAAAACCAGCCCGACGGATGAATTTGAGCCTGTCGCTTATCAAACGGTTCACATCCACAATCAAGGGAAGGAGACGGTTCACGCGATTGTCGGATCAATGAATCGCGATACAGAGAGCAGGGAGCCTGTTCCCTTCCTATCTCCCCCGGACGCGGTCAACGCCGGCACGAATCGCAGCCTTGCGTTTGTCAGTTTGACAGGAAAAAGTACCACATCTGCCCCTCTGCCCATCTATCTGAATCCGCTTGCCCAACAACATCAAGATTTTACTGGGGCGGGGCAATATGAGCGTGCAATTGAAGTGAAAATTTGGGGAAGCGACGCAACCGCTCTCCGCGCCACGCGACCTCTGTTGATTGTGACACCCAATCTCCACGCGCTGCTTGTTACCAGCCTTGTGACCATTGTGACAGGACTCGGAATTGGATTGCTACTCTGTTTTCACCAACAACTATTTATCCGTTTTTCGACTAAGCAGTTGATCCTCATTTCTCTGTTTGGCACAACGATATTTATTGCCGTCAACGTCCCATCAACCCTGCTGACTAACCTGATCTCTGCGTTACTCGGTCCTATTTCATCTCTGATCACGGGACTCATCAACGAGATGCTATACTACGCGTTGCTGACGTCGCTGCTGATCCTCATCCCAAAATTTGGGGTGATTACCCTCGTTACCGCAGTTCGACTTCTGTTGGGAGGCGTCACCTTGGGGCTACTTACGCCCACCATACTGCTTCACGCTGTCACCGCTGTGCTGCTGCTTGAAGCCGGTTTCCAGATAGCGCGGAAAATTACTTTGGATTCCGGCGCAATTGGAGGTGCAAGCCTGTTGACCTTGGCGCTGATCTTCGGCTTATGCGATGCGTTCACTGTTTACGTTGATTTCCAACTGAGCATGACACTCTACCGTCTCTTCTACGCGGATTGGTATATCCTAGCACGGATCTTGGTCGACGGTTTTTCCTATACATTTATCGGTGTCGTTCTGGGGAAGCGATTGGGTTCGGGGCTGTGGCGAGTCGCGGAATAGTATCAAGATTCCCTGAACAGGTTGAAAATTTCAATAATACACTCTACAGGAGGTTTTTCATGAAAAATCAAAATTTACGATTGAGCATATTTCTTGGTATATTGATTTACATTTTCGCTCCAACCCACGCTGTGGCAAAGTCCCTCAAGGGTAATGTTATTTTTGTACGGAGTGGCATTGTTATTGAGCTAGAAGAACGCCCCAAGGGGACCAATCAATCGGACCCGTTACCAAGCCTAGTTATACACGAAGTATCTGAACCTGCGGAAGAGTTTTCCCCTGCTTGGATCGACGATCAACGCGCCCTTGCAACTTATGATTGGAAACCTCAAACAAGCTATCACGTCACACTCCGGTGGACTGATGGTAGGCTATTTGAAATAGACACCACCGCGCCGGTCAAACCCCTCCCCTATCGTATCCGTACTGTCGAATTAGAAGACTCATTGTCACTACTGGCAAACCTGCAACGTCCGGCGAAACCGACGACGATTGCTTTTTCCCCCGATGGTGAACAACTCGCGGTTGGGACAAACGCTGGACATGTGGCAATAATTAACTCGCTCACAGGGGATCGAATCTGGAAAACACGAATCTCCGAAGGCTACGCTAAACACGCAGCCTTCAGTCCAGACGGAAAACGTTTCTATATCGGTGAACAATCCCCTGATGGCTTCATCTATGCCTATGACCTGTCAACGACAAAGCCTACGCTGTTATGGAAATATCGCATGGCAGATGATATCGATACATCTGCCCCACAGAATCCGGACGATGTGTACGCATGGGTGCAGTATCCGGGACCCTATCGAATCTCGACAACGGAAGGGAACGATCTGCTTGTGGTGGGAAACCACTCGTGGACGAAAGATGGCGTGGAATTAAAAAAGGCACAACTCTACCGTTTCGATGGAGAAACAGGAACGCTCAAATGGAAATGGCCCCCCGATCAGACACTGCCGATGACTATCAGTTGGTTTGATTATAGCCGCGATGTGAAAACGGTCGCACTACTCACTTACAGAAGGGGTAGTGGAGACACCGCAAGTTTCAAATCCGGGACGTTGTATGTCATCGATGGCGAAACGGGCGAAACAGCGTGGGAGTATACCTTCGACCCACTCAAACCATACTTCGAGGAGGTGACGTTCTGGCGCGGGGTCAGTACCTCGCCCGATGGAGGGTTCATCAATGTCACAGCCGATGACGGACGGGCGTTCATTTTCAATACGGTGCCGATGCCAGAAGGAAATAAGCCGCTGTGGGAAACAAACCTCACGACACCGCTTGAAGTCAGCGGCATCCCAATCATCGCTACCAATGGAACAATCGCCGCTACTAACGACTTCGCGCTCTTCGTGACGGGCGACACTTTTATTCCGTACCATTTGCAGAAAGGCGCGCAACGTCCCCCTTCGGCCCACCCGAATGGGATGACCCTGTTCGCTCATGGGTGGTCAGGGGAGAAGATGTGGCAGTGGACATTGGAAAATATGCCGCAAGGATTGCAGGTTGATGGGATAGGACGATATGCCGTTATCAGCGTATCCAAGCGAGGACGAAACGTTGAGGAGCAGCTTCACGGTATCTCTGTCTTTGATCTCAATGCGGCGGGAGGTGGTCTCTCTAAGTATCTCTATACCTATCGCACGGAGGGGCAGCTCCCCTACGATACGATTGCCATCAGTGCGGACGGACGGTTCATCGCCCTCATCGAAACGCCGATCCCGATGCCGGATGAGACACTCCGAGGCGGGAATCGGGTGCATATTATTCGGTAAATCATTGATCCCTCACATTATGCTTTATGAATACAGGAACCCCTAGTTCTTTTGACATGGTAAAGTAGGGAACAACGCTCGTTGTTCCCTACAACCTTTACTCACCCCAAAACGTCAGAAACCGAATGAGAGAATACATGAAGCAGCAGCTTCCCTCCTTTATGCTAGGTGCCCCCTAGATTCTACTTCATCGTGTAGGTGTTGGGGCGCTTGACTTTTCCCCATACGGTTGCCAATTTCCCATTCGAGGCAACACTTAAGGCGGGAGCAGGTCCCCATGAGGGGGAAAGGTCCCAATCATCGGGGTTCTGGGTGATGTTAATGGGATTCGTTCCATCGGCTTTCATCACATAGATTTCTCCGAATGGGTCGTCCCGGTTAGAATCGAAGGCAATCCGCGTTCCATCCGGCGACCAAGAGGACCTATTGTCTTCAGCCGGGTGATTGGTGAGGTTAATAGGGTTAGTCCCATCAGCGTTCATTATATAGATTTCTAAGTTGCCGTCACGGTCAGAAGTGAATGCAATTTGCTGTCCATCCGGAGACCAATCCGGTCTGCCGTCTTTCGCTGGGTGATTGGTGATGTTAATGGGGTTAGTCCCATCAGCGTTTATCAGGTAGATTTCCCAGTTTCCATCGCGGAGAGAGGAGAATGCAATCCGATTCCCGTCCGGAGACCAATCCGGAGTCTGGTCTAAGGCGTCATGATTGGTGAGGTTAATAGAATCCCCTCCATCTACATCCATCACGAAAATATCCGAGTTGACGAGGGTATGCCCATTGAAGAGTTCAGCCGATGTAAAGGCAATCTGTTTTCCGTCCGGGGACCAGGTAGAAACCCTCTCCGCTCTGTCTACTGATCGGGTCAGATTGATGAGATTGGTGCCATCGGCATTCATCACATAGATTTCACCGCGGATAACCCCACGTTCAGGAATTTGTTTCAGATCTCGATATGATACAAAGGTAATCCGCTTCCCATCGGGTGACCAAGCTGGGGCGCCATCATATTTCGGCTCGTCGGTAAGTTGTTGGATTTGTCCCCCGTCAGGGTCCATCATGTAAATTTCGGCAATCCAATGCCGACTCCGGGTAGACTCAAAGGCAATCCTAGTATCAGCGAGTTGTGCCAAACTTATTGGTGTCAAAAGGAGACTCACAGCGAGAGCAAAGAGACCTTTGATAAGATAGTAGTCATATATCCTGCGTTTGAGCCATGCGTATTTCATCGTTTTCCTCCTTTATCTATCTACCAAGCTTCTCATAGATTCTACCTCACTCCGTAGGTATTGATGCGCTTGACTTTTCCCCATGAGGTGACTAGTCTCCCATTTGAAGAAACGCCTAAGGGACGGACAGATCCCCATGAGGGACTACTGTCTCTAGCTGGGTGATTGGTGATGTTAATAGGGTTAGTCCCATCAGCATTCATGACATAGATTTCTACGTTTTTGGTGCCGTCATCGTTTCTGTCACGGTCAGAAGTGAATACAATTTGCAGCCCATCCGGGGACCAATCAGGTCCACTGTCTTCAGCCGGGTGATTGGTCAGGTTGATAGGATTAGTACCGTCAGCATTCATGACATAGATTTCTACGTTTTCGTCGTCAACATCTTTTCTATCACGGTTAGAAACGAATGCAATCTGTCTTCCATCCGGTGACCAAGCGGGACTACCGTCTCCAGCGGGGTGATTGGTGAGGTTGATAAGATTTGCCCCGTCAGTGTTCATCAAAAAGACTTCCCAATTCTTCTCTAGGACATCAAATTCCCAGTCCCTGTTGCGGTCAGAGTGGAATGCAATCTGCATTCCATCCGGGGACCAATCCGGAGATGAGTCTTGGGCATGATGGTCGGTCAAGTTACGAGGATTGCCTCCATCTGCATCCATCACCCAAATGTCCGAGTGGAAAAGATTATCCCCCCTGAAGTACTTGGCTGATCTAAAGGCAATCTGTTTTCCGTCTGGAGACCAAGAGGAAACACTCTCCGGCCTCTCTACCGATTGAGTCAGGTTAATGGGATTGGTTCCATCGAAGTTCATCACATAAATATCACCAAGGAT